>NZ_JBEYLC010000011.1:0-115470 GCF_040635885.1 Nocardiopsis sp. NPDC006832
TTAGGCATGATTCATTTCCTCCTATCACCGCACGGGTCAAGGCCACCAGCCCGATCGCTACAGCACACACCATCGCCTTGACGCGTGCGGTGCGGGCGGCAACAATCACGCGGCGGGGAAGGAGGGAGAACCCACCCCCACCCCGCCAGGCCACCCGCAGGATCACTAGCCGAGGCGCCCCACCAACACACCCGAACAACGCCCGACAACCCCAAGACTCCCCCACCCCAGGCGCCCCATCCCTCCACCCCCACCCCACACCCGTCACTCACCCTCAACATCACTTGCCCACCCACCACCCACCCGCCCACCCGCGACACCCAAACTCGAAAACACTCGTTACACAGGAACATCGGGACTCGCGGGTTCTGCTGGCTTAGCGGTCTCTGTGGTCTCTGCACACCCTGCACGCCCTACACACCCCGCACGCTCTGCGAACTTGGCGAACTTAGCGGAATCACCCTTCTCCCTTAGCCGAACTCAGCAGCTTTAGGGCCTTCCACCTGCCCTTTCACCCATGCCAATCTCGGCTGCACAACAACCGCGTCGAGGGGATGAACATGGTGCAGCACCACGTCCGGGTCCACCGGAGCTCCGAGGGGCCCGCCAAGGAGGATCAGCTGGCCCACCGGATCGCGTCCGTGGCGACCGACCCGGTCAAGGTCGAACCCGCCGTGGTGGAGATGGTCGGTAACCGGATCATCGACAACGCCGCCGTGGCCGCGGCCTCCCTGCGCCGACGCCCCGTCCGCAGCGCGCGGGCGCAGGCCACCCGGCATCCGCTGGACCCGGGTGCCTCGATCATGGGCACCCCGACCTCCACCCGGGTCTCACCGGAGTGGGCGGCCTGGGCGAACGGGGTCGCGGTTCGCGAACTGGACTTCCACGACACGTTCCTGGCCTCCGACTACTCGCACCCCGGCGACAACATCCCGCCGATCCTGGCCGTGGCCCAGCACCTGGGCAAGGACGGCCGCTCCCTGGTCCGGGGCATCGCCACCGGCTACGAGATCCAGGTGGCGCTGGTCAAGGGCATCTGCCTGCACGAGCACAAGATCGACCACATCGCCCACCTGGGCCCGTCGGCCGCCGCGGGCATCGGCACGCTGCTGGAACTGGACACCGAGATCGTCTATCAGGCGGTCCAGCAGGCCCTGCACGTCACCACCACCACGCGTCAGTCCCGCAAGGGCGAGATCTCCAGTTGGAAGGCCTACGCGCCCGCGTTCGCCGGGAAGATGGCCGTGGAGTCCGTGGACCGGGCGATGCGCGGAGAGGGCGCTCCCTCACCCGCGTACGAGGGCGAGGACGGCTTCATCGCCTACCTGCTCGGCGGTCCCGACATCGAGTACGTCGTGGAACTTCCCGCTCCGGGCGAGGCCAAGCGCGGCATCCTGGAGACCTACACCAAGGAGCACTCCGCCGAGTACCAGAGCCAGGCCCTCATCGACCTGGCCCGCCGGCTCGGCCCGAGGGTCGGCGACACCTCGAAGGTCCGCGCGATCACCATCCACACCAGCCACCACACGCACTACGTGATCGGCACCGGCTCGGGCGACCCGCAGAAGATGGACCCGCGGGCGAGTCGGGAGACCCTCGACCACTCCATTCCCTACATCTTCGCCGTGGCCTTGCAGGACGGCGAGTGGCACCACGAGCGCTCCTACGCCCCCGAGCGGGCGCAGCGCCCCGACACCGTCGAGCTGTGGCACAAGATCTCCACGGTCGAGGACCCGGAGTGGACCGAGCGTTACCACGCCACCGACCCGAGCAAGAAGGCCTTCGGCGGCCGGGTGGTCGTGGAGATGGCGGACGGAACCGTCATCGAGGACGAGATCGCCATGGCCGACGCCCACCCGCTGGGCGCCCGTCCCTTCACCCGCCCGGACTACGTCGCCAAGTTCCGCGCGTTGGCGGACGGCGTGGTCTCCCTTGAGGAACAGGATCGTTTCCTGGGGCTGGTGGAGCGACTCCCCGAGCTCACCGCCGAGGAGGTCCGTCAGTTGTCCTTCACCGAGGACGCGGCCACCGTTCCGCGCGACCTGCCGACCTCGAAGGGGATCTTCTGATGTTGAACGCCACCGCCACACCGAACGCCAAGCGCCGCCGCCTGCGCGAGGACTTGGCCTCGGGCCGGTTGCTTCGGGTCCCCGGTGCGATGAACCCGCTCACCGCGGTCCTCGTCCAGGAGCTCGGCTTCGACGCCACGTACGTGTCGGGCGCGGTGATCGCCGCCGACCTGGCCCTGCCCGACATCGGCCTGACCACCCTGTCCGAGGTCGCCGGTCGCGGGCACCAGATCGCCCGGGTCACCGACCTGCCCACGATCATCGACGCCGACACCGGTTTCGGTGAGCCGATGAACGCGGCTCGCACCGTCCAGTCCCTGGAGGACGCGGGGATCGCCGGCTGCCATCTGGAAGACCAGGTCAACCCCAAGCGCTGCGGCCATCTAGACGGCAAGACCGTCACCGATACCGACACCATGGTCCGTCGGATCCGCGCCGCCGTCAGCGCCCGTCGCGACGGGGACTTCGTGATCTGCGCCCGCACCGACGCCGCGGGTGTGGAGGGCTTGGACGCCGCCATCGAACGCGCCAAGGCCTACGTGGACGCGGGCGCCGACATGGTCTTCCCCGAGGCGATGCGCGGGCCGGCCGACTTCGAGGCGTTCCGCAAGGCCGTGGACGTTCCGCTGCTGGCCAACATGACCGAGTTCGGCAAGAGCGAGCTGCTCACCGCCGAACAGCTCGAATCGCTCGGGTTGAACCTGGTGATCTATCCGGTCACGACGTTGCGTCTGGCCATGGGCGCCGTCGAGGACGGGCTGCGCACCATCCGCGACGAGGGTACCCAGGCGGGTCTCGTCGACCGGATGCAGACCCGCAAGCGCCTCTACGAGCTGCTCGACTACCCCTCCTACAACGCCTTCGACGGCGACGTCTTCAACTTCACGATCTGAACGGATGTGGTGAGCATGACCGACACGGCGATTCGCAAGGGACTGGCCGGGGTGGTGGTCGACACCACCGAGATCTCCATGGTCGACGAGGCCTCCAACTCGTTGACCTATCGGGGGTACCCGGTGCAGGATCTGGCCGACTCGTGCACCTTCGAGGAGGTCGCCCACCTGCTCTGGTACGGGGAGCTGCCCACGGCCGGGCAGCTGCGCGAGTTCACCGCGCGTGAGCGCGCCAACCGCGCCCTGGACCGGCACACGCTGGAGCTGCTGCGGAAGCTGCCCGAGACCGCACACCCCATGGACGTGCTGCGCACCGCCATCAGCTACCTGGGCGCGGACGACCCCACGGAGGACGACGGCTCGGTCGCCGCCAACCGGGTCAAGGCCGAGACGATGCTGGCCAAGCTGCCCACGGTCGTGGCCGCCGACCATCGACGACGCCGGGGTCTGGAGCCGATCCAGCCGGATGCGGGGCTGGGCTACGCGGAGAACTTCTTCCACATGTGCTTCGGGAAGGTGCCCGAGGCCGAGGTGGTGCGCTGCTTCGAGGTCTCGATGATCCTCTACGCCGAGCACAGCTTCAACGCCTCCACGTTCACCGCCCGGGTGGTGACGTCGACGCTGTCGGACATCTACAGTTCGGTGACGGCGGCGATCGGCGCGTTGAAGGGGTCCCTGCACGGGGGTGCCAACGAGGCCGTCATGCACATGCTCGACGAGATCGGTTCCGCGGACCGCGCCGCCGACTGGCTCGACACCGCCTTGGCCGAGAAGCGCAAGATCATGGGTTTCGGGCACCGCGTGTACAAGCACGGGGATTCCCGGGTTCCCACCATGCGCGACGCACTGGACAAGATGGCCGCGCTCAAGGGTGCCGACGAGCTCATGGAGCTGTACGAGGCCCTGGAGAAGGCGATGGTGGAACGCAAGGGCATCCATCCGAACCTGGACTATCCGGCGGGCCCGGCCTACCACCTGATGGGCTTCGAGGTCCCGACCTTCACGCCGCTGTTCGTGATGGCCCGGATCACCGGGTGGACGGCGCACGTCCTGGAGCAACAGGCGGCGAACGCGCTCATCCGTCCGCTGAGCAGCTACACGGGTCGTGATCGCCGCCCGGTGCCGCTGCCCGCGCGGCGTCTCGCCGGCTGACCGACGGTGTGTGCGGGGTCGCGTACCGGGTCTCCAGGGGGGACCGTCGGGATCACGAGTATTGACCGGAAACGGTCACCCTTCGCCGGTAGTCCGCCACGGGCCGGGGCCGCCGGATAGCCTCCCCGGAGAGTCGCAGCGGCATCACGAGGAGGTACCGATGGGTGAGGGACGAGAGGGCACCGAGGCGGCGCGGGAGGCGGCCGGGCGGCTCTGGGACCTGGCCAGTCCGGTGACTCCGATGGCGATCCGGGCCGTGGCCACGCTGCGGGTCGCCGACCACCTGGCCGAGGGACCCCGCACCGCGGAGGAGCTCGGCGTGAAGGTGGGCGCCGATCCGGACGGTCTGGACCGGGTACTGCGGTACCTGGCCCGGCGGGGGCTGTTCGACCTGAAGGGCGACCGTTTCGCCCTCACCGAGGTGGGCTCGGCCCTGCGCGCGGACCACCCGTACTCGCGGCTCGGCTGGTTCGCGGGGGACGGCGCGCACGGACGGGCCGACGAGTGTCTGTCCGAGCTGGCCGAAGCACTGCGCACGGGCAGGAGCGCCTACTCACTGCACTTCGAGGGGTCGGACTTCTGGTCCGACCTGTCCGCCGATCCGGCGCGGTCCCGCTCCTTCGACGAGCTGATGGGGACCCGCATGGTGGAGAAGGCCCACACCCTGGCCGGCATGTTCGAGTGGAACGCCTTGGACCATCTGGTGGACGTCGGTGGTGGGGACGGCACCCTGCTGCGCACCCTGATGGAGCGTTTCCCTCGCCCTCGCGGGACCGTCCTGGACCTGGCCGGCCCTGCCGAGGCCGCCCGCGCGAACTTCCGTGCGGCCGGTCTGGACGGGCGGGCCGACGCGGTCCAGGGCAGCTTCTTCGATCCCCTGCCCGAGGGCGGGGACGCCTACCTGCTGTGCTGGATCCTGCACGACTGGGACGACGCTTCGGCCGTGCGGATCCTGCGCCGCTGCGCGGAGGTGACGGGGGCGGACGGTCGGGTCCTGGTCGCCGAGTACACGGGCGGGGACGAGGTGAGCGAACTCGACCTTCGTATGCTCGCCTACTTCAACGGCCGGGAGCGGGACACCTCGGCACTGGTGCACCTCGCTGAACAGGCGGGACTCGGTCTCGCGGGGAACCATGTCTCAGAAGGCGTCTCCTTGTTGGAGTTCACGAGGCGCCTGCCAACGTGATCTACGTCACACACCACCCTCGTCACCATTGGTAACGCGCACACCACCCGAACGACCGCACTCCACCCATTGACGCGCACTCACCTCCCCTGGCTCCATGGGTCCACCTCTTCAACCCGCTACTGAGGAGAAGTACGACTCATGATCAATCGCAGGCTCTTCCTGGGCGGGGCGTCGATCGCCGCCGCCACTCCCCTGCTGAGCACCGTCGGCTGCGCCGGACAGCCCCAGGCGGCCAGACCGGTCAACAACGCCTCCAATGTGGGAGCGCTCCCGGTCAGCGTGACCAACAACAGCGGTCGATACGGAGACGACGAGGTCCTCCTGTACATCGTCGGCACAGACCTGACGACCGACCAGCACTGCTGGGTCGACTCCTCCGGCACGCCCCACCCCGTCAGCCTCGACGACAACACCGACGACGGCTACACGGACTACTCGATCCCCCTGGGCGCCCTCCCCACCGACATGACGCTCCCGTACATGTCCGGCCGGATCTACCTGGCCCTGGGCGGCAAGCTCGGCATCCGCATCGTGGAGGACGGCAACGGAAACCCCGCCCTCCAGCTGCCCGCCGGCTGGGTCGAGGAGGACGACTCCTTCGACGTCCTGCACGACACCGTGGAGTTCACCCACAACGAGGACGGGATGTTCTGCAACACCTCGATGGTGGACCAGTTCAGCGTGCCGATCGGCATCCGTCTGACCGGTGACGACGACCAGAGCACCGGGTTCCTCCTGCCCGGCGGTCGCGACGCGATCTTCGAGACGCTCGCCGCCGACCCGGAATTCTCCCCGCTGGTCTTCGAGGACCGCATCATCGCTCCGGGGCACGGTCTGGACAGCGGTCACTTCCCGACCGATTACTTCGATCCCTACATCGACCAGGTGTGGTCGCACTACGCGGGCACGGACCTGAGCGTGACCACCAACGCCGGCACCTTCACCGGGCGGGTGGAGGGCGACGAGCTGCTGTTCGACGGCGGGGTCTCGCCCATCGCCAGGCCCAGCACCCGGGACGTGCTGTTCTGCGACGGCGCCCTGGCCGCCCCCAACGACGGGATCACCGGACCGGTCGCCGCCATCGTCGGTGCCGCGCTCAACCGTTCCACCCTGCTGGACTCCGCCCAGCAGCCCACGAACGACCCGGCCGAGTTCTACCTGAACGAGATCGCCAACCACTACGCCGCCGTCTTCCACGAGCACACCGAGGACGGCAAGGCGTACGGGTTCGCCTTCGACGACGTGGAGGACTTCGCGTCCTACGTCCAAGACCACGGAGCCACCGGCCTGGAGATCACCCTCACCCCGTTCTGACCAGGGACGGAACGGAAAGGAGAGGCGTCCCGCCACCCACGTCGAGTCCACGTGGGCGGCGGGGCGCCTTTCGCCTATGTCGCCGGCCGCGACCGTTCGCGCACGGTCTCCACGATGGCGGAGAAGTCCCTCGGCTCACCGTCCAAGGCGTCGGCGAAGGCACGGTAGACCTCGGCGGCCCGACCGCCGATCCGCGCGTCCACCCCGGTCTGTTCCAACGCGCTCATGGCCAGCCCCAGGTCCTTGGCCATGAGCGTGGCCGCGAACCCCGGCTCGTAGTCGTTGTTGGCCGGGCTGGTGGGCACCGGACCGGGAACCGGACAGTAGGTGGTCAGCGACCAGCACTGTCCGGACGCGGTGGACATGACGTCGTACAACGCCTGGTGGGTCAGGCCCAGACGTTCCCCCAGCACGAACGCCTCGCTCACCGCGAGCATGGACGCGCCCAGGACCATGTTGTTGCAGATCTTCGCGGCCTGGCCGCCACCGGGGCCGCCGCAGTGCACGACCCGCCCGGCCATCGCCGACAGCAACGGTTCGGCACCGGGTAGGTCCTCCGCCTCGGCCCCCACCATGAACGTGAGGGTCCCGGCCTCGGCACCGGACACGCCCCCGGAGACGGGGGCGTCCACTGCCCGATGCCCCGCCTCGACGGCGGCCGCGTTGGCCGCACGGGCGTCGGCGACGTCCACCGTGGAGCAGTCCACGAAGAGCGTGCCGGGGCGGGCGGCGGCCAGCAGCCCACCGTCGGCCCCTTCGGTGCCTCGGTAGGCGTCGAGCAGGTGGCGCCCGCCCGGCAGCATCGTGATGACCACGTCGACCCTGGACACCGCCTCGGCGGCCGATGAGGCGACCCGGACCCCGCTCCGCTCGGCACGGGTCAGGGCGTCGGGGACCAGGTCGAACCCGATCACCTCGTGCCCGGCGGCCACCAGGTTGGCGGCCATCGGGCCGCCCATGTTGCCCAGTCCCACGAAGGCGACGGCGCTCATACGCGGCCTCCGGGGTCCTTCAGACCGAGTGGACCGTCCGGCGCGGGCGCGAACGCCGACTCGACGACGGCCGCGTCGACCTCCGCCAGAGTGGCCGGGGACCACTTCGGCGAACGGTCCTTGTCGATGACCTGCGCCCGGATGCCCTCCACCAGGTCCGGCCAGGTCAGCGTGGCGCAGGAGACCCGGTACTCCTGTTCCAGGACCTCCTCCAGCGAGCCCAGGGCCCGGGCGCGGCGCAGCGCGGACAGGGTGGTCTTCACCGAGGTCGGCGACTTGCCCTCGATGGTGTCGGCCGCCTTGGCCGCCTCGGGGTCCCCGTGGGCGCGCAGCCGTTCGACGATCTCCTCGGCGGTGTCGGCGGAGTAGCAGGAGTCGATCCACGAGCGGCGGTCGGCGAGGGTGCCCGCCGGGGCGATCTCCGCGAACCGACCCACCGCCTCGGTGACCGCGCTCTGTGAGTCCGGGCCGGCGAGCGCGGCGGTCAGCTCGGGCAGCCGTTCGGAGGGCACGAAGTGGTCGGCCAGGCCGACGTACAGGGCGTCGGCGGCCCCGATCGGCGTGCCGGTCAGCGCCAGGTGGGTACCGGTCTCCCCCGGCGCCCGCGACAACAGGAAGGTGCCGCCCACGTCCGGGACGAACCCGATGGTGGTCTCCGGCATGCCCACCTTGGAGCGCTCGGTGACCACACGGACTCCGCCATGCGCGGACACCCCGACACCGCCGCCCATGACGACGCCGTCCATGAAGGCGACGTAGGGCTTGGTGTAGCGGGCGATATGGGCGTTGAGGTGGTACTCGTCCCGCCAGAAGCGGGCGGCTCCGTCGTCGCCGTCGATGGCACTGGAGCGGATGGCGCGGATGTCGCCGCCCGCGCACAGGCCGCGGTCGCCGGCGCCGTCGACGAGCACCACGGAGACGGACTCGTCCTTCTCCCAGGAGTCGAGTGTGTCGGCGAGCGTCCGGACCATGTCGTGGTCGAGGGCGTTGATGGCGCGTGGCCGGTTGAGGGTGGCGTGGGCCAGCCCCTTGTCGACGCGCAGGAGCACCGTGTCTTCAATGGCGTTGGACATCAGGCGGCCCCGGTCAGTCCGCGAGCGATGATCAGGCTCATGATCTCGTTGGTTCCTTCCAGGATTCGGTGCACCCTCAGGTCGCGCACGATCTTCTCAATTCCGTATTCGGCGAGGTAGCCGTACCCCCCGTGCAATTGGAGGGCGTGGTCGGCGACGGTGTAGCCGGCCTCCGTGGCGAACCGCTTGGCCATGGCGCACAGGTGCGCGGCGTCGGCGTCACCGGCGTCCAGGGCCGCGGCGGCCCGCCACAGTAGGGAGCGCGCGGCCTCCAGTTCGGTGGCCATCTCCGCCAACCGGAAACGCAGCGCCTGGGCGTTGATGAGGGGGACCCCGAAGGCCTCACGGTCACCCAGATAGGACACGGTGTCCTCCAGGGCTCGCCGGGCGCCGCCCAGTGAGCAGGCGGCGATGCCGAGACGGCCGCCGTTGAGGCCGTTCATGGCGATACGGAACCCGTCGCCCTCCGCGCCCAACCTCCGGTCGGCGGGCAGGCGAACCCCGTCCAAGAGGACCTGTCGGGTGGGTTGGGCGTTCCAGCCCATCTTCGCCTCGTCGGCCCCGAAGGACAGCCCGGGGTCGTCGCGGTGCACGATGAACGCGGAGACGCCGGTGGCCCCGTCGCCGCCGGTGCGGGCCATGACCACGTACACCTCGGAGGCGCCCGCCCCGGAGATGAACTGTTTGGTGCCGGACAGAACGTAGTGGTCGCCGTCGCGGACCGCCCGGGTGGTGAGGGACGCGGCGTCGGAACCGGCTTCGGGTTCGGTCAGGCAGTAGCTGCCCAGGGCCTGCATGGTGCACAGGTTCGGCAGCCACCGGACGCGCTGGGCGTCGTCGCCGTAGCGGTCGATCATCCAGGCGACCATGTTGTGGATCGACAGGTACCCGGCCACGGACGGACAGCCGGTGGCCAGCGCCTCGAAGGCGAGGACACCGTCCATCCTGGTCAAGCCGGTGCCCCCGAACTCCTCGGAGACGTAGAGACCGCCCATACCGAGTTCGGCGGCCTTGCGGAGCACGTCGACGGGAAAGTGCCTGGCCTGGTCCCACTCGACGGCGTGCGGTGCGAGGTGTTCGTCGGCGAACGCGCGGGCGGTCTCGGTGAGGGCGCGCTGTTCGTCGGTGAGGGCGGCGTTCATCGCACGACCGGAATCGTGAACTCCGCGCCCTCCTTGACCCCGGAGGGCCAACGCGAGGTGACCGTCTTGGTCCGGGTGTAGAAACGGATCGAGTCCGGTCCGTGCTGGTTGAGGTCGCCGAAGCCGGACCGCTTCCAGCCACCGAAGGTGTGGTAGGCGATCGGCACCGGGATGGGCACGTTCACGCCGACCATTCCGGTGTTCACCCGGTGCGAGAAGTCACGAGCGGTGTCCCCGTCACGGGTGAAGATGGCGACTCCGTTGCCGTACTCGTGTTCGCTGGGCAGACGCAGGGCCTCCTCGTAGTCGGCGGCGCGCACCACCGACAGCACGGGTCCGAAGATCTCCTCCTGGTGGATCCGCATGTCGGGGGTGACCCGGTCGAACAGCGACGGACCGGCGAAGAAGCCCTCCTCGTGGCCGGGCACGGTGTGGCCGCGACCGTCCACGACCAGGTCGGCACCCTCCTCCACGCCCAACGCGACGTATTCGTCGACCCGTTGGAGGGCTTCCCGCGAGACCAACGGGCCGAAGTCCGCGTCGGGGTCGTCGGAGGCACCCACCCGGAGCCCCGCGATGCGGTCCTTGAGCTTGGCGACCAGCGCGTCGGCGGTCTCCTCACCCACCGGGACCGCGACGGAGATCGCCATGCAGCGTTCACCGGCCGACCCGTATCCGGCTCCGATCAGGGCATCCGTGACCTGGTCCAGGTCGGCGTCGGGCATGACGATCATGTGGTTCTTGGCGCCGCCGAAGCACTGGGCGCGCTTACCGTGGGCGGTGGCCGTGGAGTACACGTATTGCGCGATGGGGGTGGAGCCCACGAACCCGACGGCGGCGATCCGCGGGTCGGTGAGCAGGGTGTCCACGGCCTCCTTGCCACCGTTGACCACGTTGAACACACCCGGGGGCAGCCCGGCCTCGACGAACAGTTCCGCCAACATCAACGGCACGGAGGGGTCGCGCTCGGACGGTTTGAGCACGAAGGCGTTACCGCAGGCCAGCGCGGGCGCGGCCTTCCACAGCGGGATCATGGCGGGGAAGTTGAACGGGGTGATGCCCGCGACCACGCCCAGGGGTTGGCGCAGGGAGTGCACGTCGATGCCGGTGCCGGCGTTGTCGGTGAACTCGCCCTTGGACAGGTGCGGAATGCCGGCGGCGAACTCCACCACTTCCAGGCCCCGTTGCAGGTCACCGTGGGCGTCGGCGATGGTCTTGCCGTGTTCGGCGGACAGGGCCTTGGCGATGTTCGCCCGCTCGTCCTCGACCAGTTGCAGGAAGCGGAGCAGGACCCGGGCCCTGCGCTGCGGGCTCCAGGAACCCCATTCGACCTGTGCCCGCTCGGCGTCGGTGATGATCTGCTCGGTCTCGGTCCGGTCCGCGAGCGGCACCCGCGCCTGGACCCTTCCGGTGTTGGGATCGTAGACGTCGCCGAAGACGCCCGACCGGCCGTGGACCTTCTCGCCCTGCACGAAATGCGTCAGCTCGCTGACCATACGTGTTCGCTCCATCCTCGTGGATCACACGGTTCCTTGGCCGCGGGCGGTGACCTGACTTCCGAGGAGTTCCCCCGGTCACAGTGGCGGGACCGCGCCGGACTCGCACCGGCTTCCCCGCTCCGCGGTGGGGCCACCATATAGTTGGACGTCCTAATAAATCCAGACCCCTCGACCCGGTACTTGGTGTCACCCCACTCGCGCCCGGTAGGCTCTGCGACTTGTGACCGCCAAGGACGACACCCCCGCCGGCAGACCCCTCGCCCTCACCCCCGCGTGGCGCACCGCCCGCGCCGACCTGCACGTTCTCCTGGTGATCCACAGCCTCACCGCCGCCACCCGCATCGCCGACGTGCTTCCGGCCCTGTACGACCCGCGCGTGCAGCTCTACTGCACCCGGACCACCGGCGGTGTCTTCGCCAACGGTCTCGACGAATACCTCCGAGAAACGCAGATCCGGCACATCTCCTGGGAAAAGGCGAAGGAAACGGAATTCGATCTCGCGATCACCGCGAGCCTCGGGGACGACCTTCATGAATTAAAAACAAAAATCCTGCGCATTCCCCATGGCAACGGTTATAATAAAAAATGGTCGCAGGAGTCAGGAGTCAGGAGTCAGGAGTCAGGAGTCAGAAGTCAGGAGGTCTTCGGGCTCTCCGACGACACCCTCAAACACCAGGGACGGCTGGTCCCCAGCTCCATCGCCCTCTCGCACGGCGAACAGTTCGACCGCCTCGCCCAAGGCTGCCCCGACGCGCTCCCGCTCGCCTTCCTCTCCGGTGATCCCTGCTACGACCGGCTGCTCGCCGGAGTGCCCCACCGACTCACCTACCGAAAGGCCCTCGGCCTACGCCACGGCCAGAAACTCATCACCGTCAATTCCACTTGGAACGACGAATCCCTCTACGGAAGCCACCCGGGCGTCATCACCGAATTGCTCGCCCGGCTTCCCTACGACCACTACCGGGTCGCGCTCGTCCTGCACCCGAACGTCTGGTCCTCCCACGGGCCGCGCCAGATCAGAATCTGGCAGGACGAGGCCCTCCGTTCCGGCCTCCTCCTGATCCCACCCCACGAGGGCTGGCGGGCCGCCGTCATCGCCGCCGACCTCGTGCTCTCCGACCACGGATCCGTGAGCGTCTACGCCGCCGCCCTCGGCCGGCCCGTCCTCCTCAGCTCCGACGGCCGGGACTCCGTCGACCCGGACTCCGCCCTGGGACGGCTCTACGAGGTCGCCCACCCGCTCGATCCCCACGCCACCCTCGTGCCCCAGTTCGAGCAGGCCGAGAAACTACGCGAACTCACCCATGAGACCGCCCTCACCTGGGTGAGTTCCGCCCCGGGTCGGGCCCTCGACCTCATCCGCGCCGAGGCCTACCGCCTCATGGGCGCCACTCCCCCGCCCGGCCGGCCCCGCCTCATGGCACCACCGAAGCCCGAGGTCCAGAGCCCGGAGCCGACCTCCCTCTGGGTCCGGGTACGGCCCACCGACGACGGTCTCGCCGTGTATCGCAGCCCGGCGCCGAAATCCGGTGGTGTCCTCGTCTGCTCCGACGCCGAGATGGACCACCGACTCGCCGCGGCGGCCGACGTCCTCACCATCGCCGAAGAGGCGTTGCCCGCCGACGAACGCCTGTGGTCCGAGACGGTGTTCGCGCACCGCCCCGGCGCCCTGCTCACCGCCGTGTACTCGGCCGAGGAGGTCCGGCTGCGCACTCGCGACGGGTCGCTCCTGCGGGTTCGCTTCACCGGCCCCGTCGACGACCCCGGCCTGGTCACCGGTGTGCTCGCCGAACGTCTGGTCACCTCCGGCCACGCACCCGCTCCGAAGATGCTCGCCGCCCTCGCCCCGCTCCACCTGCGAGTTTCCGAGGAACGAACCCTCACGATCCCCTTCGAGACGGCCAAGGGCTGAGTTCTCCGTTTTACCGGACACGGGCCGGTCACTTTCTGTAGTTTCCTGTCATGCCCGGATTCGAACACGAGCTCCAGGTACGCCTGCTCCAGAGTCGAAGCTGAACGCTGCGGCACGGAAAATGTGGGAGGACCTGATGGCGACCGGTACCTACGAGTGGCAGAGCGACTTCGCCCGCAAGTACGTCGGCCAAGGCCGTGAAGAGGGTCGTCAAGAAGGCCGCGAAGAAGCCCGTGCGGAAGGCAAGCAGGAAACGCTGATCCGTTTCCTGGAAGCCACCTCGGCGACCATCAGTCTCGACTCACGGCGACGCATCGAGGAGTGCGACGACATCGGCCGGCTCGATGACTGGCTGGACAAGGCCTTCAAGTCCCGCATCACCGACGCCGACGAACTCTTCGACTGACCTGGCGCGGCCGGGTCCGTTCAGGCCCGGCCGTCGATCTTGTCCCGAACACGGCCGGCGGCAGCGGCGGCACCGACCAGCTCGAAGACCTCCACCGCCCGTTCCCACCGCTCCCCCGATCCCCGACCGAGGTCGCCGAGGCGCTCCAGGACCTTGCCGACCTGGTAGGCGCGGTTGGCGGACACGAAACGGTCCAGGGCCTCCTCCAACAATCCGATCGCCTGGTCGGGGTGCTCCTCTGCGATGATGCGGGCCTGGTTGACGAGGAGCTTGCCCTCGTTGGCCTGGTCCCGTCTCCGGGTGGCGGCGTGCTCGCGGAAGAACGACAGCGAAGTCCGGTAGCACTCCAGGGCCCGTCGAGGCTCCTCGGCCAGAAGCGCCACGTCGCCCATGTGCATGTGGTGCAGCCCGAGCGCCTTAGGGCGGGTGTGGTCGAGCAGCGGCAACGATTCCTCCAGGAGGGCGCGGGCGGCTCCGGCGTCGCCCTCACGGCGCTCCAGGATCCCCAGCCACTCCAGGGCCGCCCCTTGGCCGCGCGGGTCCGCCCCACGACCGCGAGCGGCCGCCAAGGAGCGTTCCAGGTACGTGCGCGCCTCGGCCAGGCGTCCCTGCCCGAGCATCGCCTCGCCGCGCTGGGCCAGGACCCGGGCCAGGGCGTCGTCGTTCCCCTCGGCGTCGCGTTCGGCCAGGGCCAGCAGGGTGAGCCGCTCGTCGACACGCCCGTTGGCGGTGAAGTAGCCGTTGGTGGCCTCGGCCATGACGCCGGCGTATCCGGCTGCCGGGCGGGTGCCCCGCCAGATCCGTCCGGAGCGGTGGACGAAGGCCAGGATGGCGTCCATGTTCGCCTCGAACCACTCGTCGGGGCTCGGAACGCCCGCACCATGTCGGGCACTGCGTTCACGGACGTGGCGCCGGCGTTCGAGCCAGGCGTCGAAGCCCACCGCGTCGGCCTCGTGCTCGGTGGACCGGAAGTCCGGCAGGGAGCAGGGCGCCTGTGCCTCGTAGAGATCACTGACCCGCCAGCGGTCGGTGCGCACCCGGTCCGCGGCGACGGCACCGTACAGGTAGTAGTCGGCGAAGCGTCGGTGGACCTCGCGGCGTTCGGCCGGCTCCTCGCGCTCGGCGACCAGCCGCGCGTGTTCGTAGGTGAGGTCCTCCATGACGTAGCGGCCCGCCCGGTCCACCTTGACCAGACCGCGGCGCAGGAGCACGTCCAAGACCTGGTCGCCCTTGTCGGTGTCTCCGGGGAAGACCGCCCGGGCGAGCCAACGATCGAAGTCCCGGGTGGGGTGCGCTCCCAGGGCCCGGTACAGCAGTCGGGCGTCGGAGGCGAGCTCCCGGTAGAACACGTCGAAGACGGCGGCCGGGCGGGTGGCGGTCCGGGCGGCCTCCTCCAGGTGGGCCAGTCGGCCGGCGTCCTCCATCCGGGAGACCAGGTCGGCGATGGCGAGCCTGGATTCGTCGCTGAGCAGTCCACCGGTGTGGCCGGCCAGCAGCGGCACCCCGGCGCACAGTCGGACCAGCCGGGCGAAGGCCTCGGGTTCACGGGCCGGGCGTTCGTCTGCGATCAGGTCCTGAAGCAGCGCGGCGACGGCTTCGTCCGCGAGGGGGCCCAGGGGTACGACCACGGGTCGGCGTTGGGCCAGCCCGGGCACGGGTTCGCGGCTGGTGACGACCACCACCATGCCCGCCAGGTCGGACAGGAACGGCTGTACCTGGGCGGCGGTGCGCACGTCGTCGAGGAGCACCACCACGGGCTGTTCGGCGATCTCCTGGTGGAACCGGTTGAGCTTGCCCTGGAAGGTGCCGAGTCCGGGGGCGTCGGTATCCACCCCGACCGCGTGCAGGTACTGGTCGCACAGTTCCTCGATACCGCGCCCCTGACCCTCGCCGGGGTCTCCGCCGCAGGCCGCGGCGAGCTGGGCGTGGCCGAAACGGCGGCGGTTCCGCAGGATCCAGGTGAGCGCGGTGGTGGTCTTGCCGATGCCGGGCGGTCCGACCAGGTTGAGCAGCAGGCTCTGTTCGGACTCCAGGGCGTGGTCGAGGTGGGCGTCGAGCGCGGCCAGTTCGTCGTTTCGGTTCTGAAAGAGAGTGGTCTCGCGCTGGGGGACGATCCGGATGGCCTTCGCGGTGCTCTGGCGGAGGTCCATGGAGGCATGGACCACGCCCGCCTGGATGTGGACGCCTCGGTTCTGGCCATGGGAGGTGTTGTATGTGCCGCTCACAGCGCCCCATCCTGGCCGAGAAGACCGACGCCCACCAGCCCCACAGGTCGGAACGGGTTGTCCGGTACCGGTCACGGTGTGTTCCCGGTCCCCGACCACCCGTTGGATCGGGTGAACGCC
Source organism: Nocardiopsis sp. NPDC006832 (assembly GCF_040635885.1). Taxonomy (NCBI): domain Bacteria; kingdom Bacillati; phylum Actinomycetota; class Actinomycetes; order Streptosporangiales; family Nocardiopsidaceae; genus Nocardiopsis; species Nocardiopsis sp. NPDC006832. The sequence goes on from NZ_JBEYLC010000011.1 coordinate 15,987, forward strand.
GCCATGCGCACGGTGGGCCGGGGTATGAGCGCCGTGGGCATGGCGGCCGGTGGTGTCGTGTCCTTCGGTCGTCGGCTCACCGGTCTGGTGCGCGGGCACCACGTCTGAGGCGATGGCCCTCCGGCGGCTCAGCTCCCCAAGGTGCGGAGCATCCGGTGTGCCTCGTCCATGCGGTGCGGGAAGGCGTCCGGGCTGTCGGCGAGCTTCATGGCGGTCAGTTCGCAGGCCATGGCGGTGTGCGCGGCCAGGACCGCGGTGCTCTCCTCCGTTCCCGCCTCGACCAGGGCTCCGGCGAGACGGAGCGCCCGTTGCTGCCGGGTGAGCAGGTAACGGGAACGCAGGTCCACGCTCTCCCGGAGCAGGCGGACCAACACCGCCGAGTGCGCCGGGGACAGTGACGCGTAGGGCCGGGCGACCGCGCCGGCCTCCCGGATCAGGCCGATCGCCGCGGCGAGGTCGGTGCCGGGCGAGCGCCCGGACTTGTCCCGAACATAGGCGCACATGTGGTCCACCTCGGCGGCGTCGTCGGCGAAGAGGACCTGCTGCTTGTCGCCGAAGTACCGGAAGAAGGTGGTACGGCCGACCTCGGCCCGCTCGGCGATGGCCGCGACGGTCACGTTGTCGAATCCGTGTTCGGAGAAGAGTTGGAAGGCGGCTGACACGATCGTGGCCCGCGCCTTACGTCGTTTGCGCGCGTGGAGCGTGTCCGGGGGGTGTTGCATGAGGCGACCCTATCGATGGGAACTCGGTGCTTCTTGGTACGCGGGACCGTCCATAGGGACAGTGGTCCCGAAACGAACCGCGAGTCCGAGAGAGCGGGAAATCGTCCGGGCTGTTGAAGTGGTGGGATACGACCGGCGACCGTGGGCCTGGGGGAGCTTCGGGTAACCACCGGTTGGCCCGGGATTTTATTGCAAAGAGGCATGGGAGTGGCAACCGCCTTCCGCTGACCGGGGAACCCCTGCCCGGAAAGGGTTCCCCCCTGACGGAAGTTATGCCTCTCAGGGGCGCCCTTTTCCCGTGAGCTCCCCGAAACCTCGTATAAAACATCGAGGGTAAACCGTTCGGGATCCTAACTATTAACTTTCCGAGACGTCCGGAAACCCTCCACACGGCGCGATCGGTCGCCTATCGGCACGTACCGGACACCTGTTCTTCACTTTCCGATGACCTCCCTCCGGCCGGCGCCTCCGGATTGTCGGAGCCCTGTGCGACAGTGGAGATCTCCATCACACTACGGAGCTCCACATGACATATCTCCTGCTCATAGGCACACGCAAGGGGCTGTTCACCGCGCGCAGCGAGGATCGGCGCACGTGGGAGCTGGACGGTCCGCACCGACTCGACGAGGCCAACGACGCCGGGATGAGCCCGGTGTACTCCGTCGGCGTCAACCCGCATTCGGGACGCCTGCTCGCCGGTACCGAGAGCTGGCATTTCGGGCCCAGTGTCTGGCACAGCGACGACCTCGGCACGACCTGGACCGAACCCGCCGAAGCGCCGATCCGCTTCCCCGAGGACACCGAGGCCTCACTCACCCGCGCCTGGCAGTTCGCGTTCACCGACGACGCCGACACCGTCTACGCCGGCGTGGAACCGCACGCGTTGTTCCGCTCCACCGACGGTGGCGACAGCTTCAGCCTGGTCAGGGCCTTGTGGGAGCACCCCCACCGGGCGGAATGGTTCCCCGGCGCGGGTGGCGGAGCGATCCACACGATCCTGCCGGGCACACTCGGTACCAGCGAACGCTCACCCGAGGCCATCACCGTGGCCATGTCCACGGGTGGTGTCTACCAGAGCGCCGACTCGGGCGCGAGCTGGGCACCGACCAACCGGGGCATCTCCGCCGGTTTCCTCCCGGACGAGGAACCCGAGTTCGGCCAGTGCGTGCACAGGGTGGCGGCGGCCTCCGACGGCTCGTTCTACGCGCAGAACCACCACGGGGTCTACCGCAGCTCCGCGCCCGCCACCGAGGGATGGAGCCGGATCGAGACCGGGCTGCCCACCGACTTCGGTTTCGCCGTGGTCGCCCACCCGCACCGCCCGGAGTCGGCGTGGAACTTCCCGGTGGTGAGCCAGGAGGTGCACCTGCCACCGGACAACCGGCTGGGCGCCTACCGCACCGACGACTCCGGGGCCACGTGGCGGGCGGTCGACGACGGTCTGCCACAGGACCCCTACTTCGGGATCGTGTTGCGCGACGCGGCCTGCACCGACGGCGCGGACGTGCCCGGCTTCTACTTCGGCACCCGCAACGGCGACGTGTACGCGACCACGGATGACACCGATCACTGGCACCAGGTCACCGCGCACCTTCCCGACGTGTTGTCCGTACGCGCGGCGGAGGTGTGAGATGCGGGTGACCGTACACCTGCCGGGGCTGTTGCGCGCGGACGCCGACGGGGCCGCGCACGTGCCCTTGGAGGTCGGTGACGCCGCCGTGCTGCGCGGGGTGCTGGACGCGCTGACCGAACGCTATCCGGGGCTGGACCGGCGGATCCGGGACGATCGCGGGGAGCTACGCCGGTACGTGAACGTCTTCGTGGACGAGGACGAGTGCCGGGCGCTGGGTGGTCTGGACGCCCCGGTCCACGAGGGCGCCGACGTTCGGCTGCTGCCCTCCGTGGCCGGGGGCTGAACTCCTACGCCGGGAGCCGCTCCTCCCTGCGCAGTTCCTGGGGGCGAAGGTGGGTGACGCTACGCCAGACCCATTCCAGGGGACCCAACCGAAGCCGGCTCAGCCACCAGCGGGCGGCCAGGGCCATCACCACGAAGTAGCCGGTGGCCAGCGCGTACTGCGCGAGCATGGGCACCTCGCCTTCGAAGGGCTTCATCAGCAGGAACACCGCGGTGCTGCCCAGGTAGACGGTGAGCGTCATGCGACCCAGCGGCGCCAGCGTGCCCAGGGCCTTGGCCACGGCACCGTTACGGCCCAACAGCCACCACACCAGTCCCAGGTAGAACAGGCCCCCGCCCAGGCCGGTCAGCGTGGACGCGAGGTCCACCATCATCTCGGCCGGCAGCGGGGTCACCGGGAGACCATCGGGGCCCAGGACCGGGATGCCGTCGGCATCGAACTCCCTCGGGAAGAGCAGGTCGGAGCCGGCCAGCAGACCCATGCCCAGGACCTCTCCGATCAGTCCGCCCCACACCATCGGGGCGATGAGCCGGTTCGGTCCCGTGAAGTCCGGTGAGAGTTCGGGGCGCCGGGCCAGCCACACACCCACGCAGAAGAACCCGAGGGTCTGCGGGATCGGGCCGATCACCATGCTCTGGAACATCCCGGAGCCCACGAAGGGCTCGAACACCGGTGAGGCGAGGAACGCCCCGAGCGCGAACCACAGCGGCCGGTTCGGCGACCCCGCCGTCATCAGCGGCAGCAGCGGGGCGAGGAACAGCGCGGCGAGCGCGTAGTGGCCGAGGATGTCCCCGCTGAACACCAGCAGGTGCGGGAGTCCGAAGAGCACCCCGAGGGCGACGTACCTGCGGAGCATGGTCGCCATCGGGCGCCCACCACGACGGGTGACGGAACTCCAGGCCAGGACCGCTCCCACCCCGAGCAGCACCATCAACATGGCCCGGGCCTTGCCGGACATGAGCAGGGAGAAGCCGGCGTCCAGGACCGACGTGAGAACGCTCGACTCACGTTCACCGGCCATCTCCGCCGGGAAGACGACGTAGGTCGCGTTCATCAGGACGACGCCGATCATCGCGATCGCGCGGGCGACGTCGAGGAACGCCACCCGTCGACCGCGGTCCGACACGACCGGCGCGGAATCACCGCCGGCCGGTGCGGCGTCCGGGTTCGTGGCTGTGGTCAAGGCGGCGCCCCTTTCGGTTTCGACGAGGGGTCCAGCGTCGCCCGCGCACCACTTCGCGCACATCCACCGAAAAGCCGAGCACCCGCCGGCTCGCCTCATACCTTCGGCCGACGCCCGAAGGGGAGCCGGCGACCTAGCCTTGGACACCATGAACCGTGCCACCCTCACGAACGGGCTGTTCGCCTTCTTCGAGCGCAAGTCCCGCTCCCTGTCGCGGTTGATCGCGGCGGGGCTGGTGGTCGCGTTGCTCGTGGTCTCCCTGCACGACCTTCGCACCATCCTCGACTCCAGGATGATCGAGAACTGGGTCGGGCCACCGCACTCATCGATGGACTTCGTACCTTGGGCCTCCGGGGCCGTGTGCGCGCTGGTGGTCGCCCTGGCGGTGTGGCCCCGGGTCGGCCGGTGGGCCACCATGGCCGCCGGGGTGACCGTACCCACGGTGGTGCTGGTCGCCTCGGTGTTGTTGTGGCCGTCGCCCATGGGCATGTTCGGGTACCCCATCTACGGGGCGGAGACACTCGGTCTCCTGATCGTGCTGTCCCTGGTGGCCCTGCGCTGTCACCCCTGGCAGATCCTGCCGGTCTCGGTCCTGTGCTTCTTCGCGGCTCTGTCCGACTACCTGCGCGAACCCATCATTCTCGAACCGACCGTCGCGTTGTTGATGGTGCTGGTGGGGTTGGCACCCGGTGCGTACCTGCGCTGGCGGACGATGGAACGGCAGGCCCGGGTACACCGGGTCCGGGCCGAGGAACGGCTGGCGATCGCCCGGGACCTGCACGACGTGGTGGCGCACGAGGTCACCGGGATCGTGGTGCGGGTCCAGGCGCTGCGGCACGTGGCCGACCGTAGGCCGGAGCTGGTCGGCGAGGCCCTGCCGGAGATCGAGGAGGCGGGTACTCGGGCGCTGGAGTCGATGCGCGGTATGGTCTCGCGGCTGCGCGGCCCGGAGGATGCCCCCTTGACGTCCGATCCGGTCGACGGACTGTGGGCACTCGCCGCCCCCGCCGAACACGGGCGACCGGAGGTGTCGGTGCGGTTGGCGGGTCCGATGGCGGAACTACCCCCGGAGGTCGGCACCGCGGCCTGGCGGATCGCTCAGGAGTCGGTGACGAACGCGCTGCGCCACGCGCGCGGGGCGTCCCGGGTGGACATCGACGTGCGGGCCGACACCGACGCGATGACGCTCCGGGTGGTGGACGACGGCCGGGGCGGGGCCCGAGGCTCCGGCCCCGCCGGGGGCGGTCACGGTCTGGTCGGGATGGGAGAACGGGCCCGGGTGCTCGGCGGGGAGTTGTCCGCCGGCCCGAGCGGACAGGGATGGATGGTGTCGGCGACGATCCCGATACCGGAGAGAGGAACACGTTGACGATTCGGGTGCTGCTCGCCGACGACCAGAGCATGGTGCGGACGGGTTTTCGCTACATGCTCGACGCCGAGGACGACATCGCGGTGGTGGGCGAGGCCGGGGACGGAGTGGAGGCGGTCCGCCTGGCCGGGGAACTCCGGCCGGACGTGGTCCTCATGGACATCCGAATGCCCGGGATCGACGGGTTGGAGGCCACCCGTCGGCTTGCCGGGCCGGGGCTCGACGACCCGGTGAAGGTGGTCGTGGTGACCACCTTCGACCTGGATGAATACGTGCACGCCGCGTTGACCGGCGGCGCCGTGGGCTTCCTACTCAAGGACGCGGGGCCGGCGTTGCTGATCGAGTCGGTGCGGGCCGCGGCGCGCGGCGACGCCCTGGTGTCGCCACGGATCACCGTGCGACTGCTGCGGCACTTCACTCGGCCGACGGCACGGAGGGCCGAACCCGACCCGGGAGGGTTGACCGCCCGCGAACTGGACATCGTGCGCGAGGTGGCGCGTGGTCTCACCAACACCGAGGTCGCCGCGGAACTGTACGTCACCGTGAGCACGGTCAAGACCCACCTGGCCCGGGTGCAGGAGAAGCTCGGCGCCCGCAACCGGGTGGAGATCGCCATCTGGGCGCATCGCAACGGTCTGGTCGCCTGAGTCGCCTGAACTGTCCCGCTTGACAAAAAAGTGAGCGGGTTCTGACCCTTATGACCCGTGTCGCCCCCGTACGGACTCATGTGCGGAGCGTGATGATCGTGGGGAATCGCGTTACGACGACACGTCTGCGAGGAATACCCCATGGCCACCATGCGTGCGGCCCGGTTGAACATCACCGACCGGACCCTGAAGGTCACCGACGTCCCCAAACCGGTACCTGGTCGAGGACAGGTGCTGATCCGGGTGAGGGCCGCGGGGATCTGCCCGTCCGACGTACACCTGGTCGAGGGCGATCTGTCCCCGCTCTACCTTCGGGGGGATACCGTCACCCCGGGTCACGAGGTGTCCGGCGAGATCGTGGAGGTCGGCACGGAGGTCCTGGGCCACGAGGTCGGCGGCAGGGTGGCGCTCCGAACCGACGAACACGACCACCGTGGCCGGCTGCTCACCCGCGGGGTGGACTACGACGGAGGATGGGCCGAGTACGTGTTGGCCAACGAGGACACCCTCGTTCCGATCCCCGACGCCCTGCCGTTCGAACAGGGGGCGATCATCCCGGGCGCGGTGGCCACGGCCTGGGCCGCGGTCTCCGCCACCGGCGATGTGCGCGCCGCGGAGGCGGTGTGCGTGTGGGGCGCGGGCAGTCTGGGCGTCCACGCGGTCCAGCTGCTGCGGATGGTCGGCGCGGCCCCGATCATCGTCGCCGATCCCGACGAGATCGCGCGCAAGCGTTCCCTCGACCATGGCGCCGACGAAGCCCTCGATCCCACGGCCCCGGACTTCCTCACTCGGATCGGACAGCTCACCCACGGGCGCGGGCTGGACGTCGCCTTCGACTTCGCCGGGGCACCGACCGTCCGGGAACAGGCCACCCGTGTCCTGGGCGAACACGGGCGGCTCGTGCTGGTCGGACTGGCCGACAAGCCGTTGGAGGTCTCCGGCGGCACCCGCTTCGGTTACCTGCGCCAACGGATCCTGGGCCACCACGGTTCCGAGCCCGCGCACGTGGTGGAGCTGGTGGACCTGGTGCGCGCCGGACGGGTGGAGTTCTCCCGGTCCATCAGCGACACGTTCCCGCTGGAACGGGCCCCGGGCGCGGTGGAACGACTGGCCGGACGGTTCGGATCACCGGTCCGCCTGATCCTGCTGCCCTGAGCCCGCGACCTACCAGTCGCCGGTCCTGTAGTCCTTGAGGAAGCAGCCGTACAGGTCCTCGCCCAGCTCCCCGCGGACGATCGGGTCGTAGACGCGCGCCGCCCCGTCCTCCAGGTCGAGCGGAGCGTGGAACCCGGCCTCGGCGAGGCGCTCCCGGTCCGGGTGCGGGCGTTCGTCGGTGATCCATCCGGTGTCGACGCTGGTCATGAGGATGCCGTCGGACTCCAACATCTCCTCGGCGCTGGTCCGGGTGAGCTGGTTCAGCGCGGACTTGGCCATGTTGGTGTGCGGGTGCCCGGGCCCCTTGTAACCGCGACCGAACACGCCCTCCATCGCGGAAACGTTGACCACGTAGGTACGACGGGCCGGGGAGGCGGCCAGCGCAGGGCGCAGCCGGTTCACCAGGAGGAACGGGGCACTGACGTTGCACAGCTGGACTTCGAGCATCTCCACGGGGTCGATCTCCCCGGCCGTTCGGGTCCAGCTGTTGACCGGGGCCAGGTCGGGGACGAGACCGCCGGCGTCGATCGCGCCGCCCGCACGGACCCGGTCGGGGTGGGCGGCGCCGGTGGTCAGCGCCAGCGAGGTGAGCATCTCCGGGGTGAGGGTGTGCGGTGCGACGCGGGCGATGTCCGTCTCCCCGGCGCCCTCCAGGGCTTGTGGGCGCACACCGCCGAGCACCAGGGGTTCGGGCAGGCCGTCGCCGGTGAGCGGTCGGGCCTCCGCGGCGATGAGCGGCGCGTAGGAGTCGGGCGAGCGCCGTACGGTCTGCGCGGCGTTGTTGATGAGGATGTCCAGGTGCCCGCGCCCGCTCACCGAGTCGGCCAACCGCAGGACCTGGCCGGGGTCACGCAGGTCGATCCCGACGACGTCGAGCCGGTGCAGCCACCGGTCGCTGTCGGGCATCGCGGCGAAGCGGCGCACGGCGTCGTTGGGGAAGCGCGTGGTGATGGTGGTGTGGGCACCGTCGCGCAGCAACCGCAGCGCGATGTACATGCCGATCTTGGCGCGGCCGCCGGTCAGCAGGGCGCGGCGACCGGTGAGATCGGTCCGGGCGTTGCGGCGTTCTCGATTGAAGGCCGCGCACTCCGGACACAGCTGGTGGTAGAAGGCGTCGACCTCGCGGTACTTCTGCTTGCACACGTAACAGGGGCGGGCCTTGCGCAGCACCCCGGCGAGTGCTCCGGTGCTGCCGCTGGTGAGCGCGCGACCGTTGGTCTCGTCGTCGATTCGGTCCGGCGCCGCGGTGGCCGTGGCGGCCATGACGGAGCTGTCGTGGAGCTTCTCGGCGGCTCGACGCTCCTTGCGGCGGCGTTCCTTGACGGCCTTGAAGAGACCGGAGGTGGCCCGTTGCAGGGTGAGCGAGTCCTCGTGGTCAGGGGGCAGGGTCTCGGCCTTCGCGAGGACCTCCAGGCACCTCCGAAGCTCCTCCGGGTCGATCCCGTCGGCCGTCACCCTGGTCATCGTCTCCGTCATCACCACACCCGCCGCTGTTCCTGGTGCCCGCTTGGCCGGGCCAACAGGAACCTTATGCGCAGATTCGGACCGGGGCGCCCGGCTCCTCCGACCACCTGATTCGTATTCGCCCCCGTGAGAGGCGACCATGAGGGACCATGGGGGAGTCAGCGTCGACACGTGCGGCACGAAAGGTGTCCGCCAACGAGGGAGGAACCATGTCCCGGCCCGTTTCCGGACCGAGTACGGCGGAGCGCGAATTCGTGGTGCTGCTGGACGAGGAGCACCGCCCCACCGGTTCGGCGGACAAGGCCGTGGTGCACACCGAGGACACCCCTCTGCACCTGGCGTTCTCCAGCTACATCTTCGGCCCGGACGGCCGGGTGCTCTTCACCCGTCGCGCGCTGGGCAAGACCACCTGGCCGGGGGTGTGGACCAACAGCTGCTGTGGCCACCCGGCCCCGGAGGAGTCGATTCCGGACGCGATCCGCCGCAGGGCGCGACAGGAACTGGGGATCGGGTTGACCGAGATCACCGACGCCCTGCCGGACTTCCGATACCGGGCGATCTCGGCCGAGGGCATCGTGGAGAACGAGTTCTGCCCGGTGTTCTGGGCGCGCACCGAGGACGAGCCCGCCCCGAACCCCGACGAGGTGGCCGAATACGCGTGGGCGGACTGGGAGGGCGTGGTCGCCCTCGCCGAAGGCGCCCCCTGGGCGATCAGTCCGTGGGCCGTCGAACAGATCCCGCGCTTGAACGCGGTACGGAGGGGTTGACGCCCGCCTTCAGTCCTCCCAGGTGGGGTCGTAGAGGGGGTGGCCCCGGTAGACGGCGGCGAGGTACTTCACCGCGAGCCGCCAGGCCAGCAGTTCCGACCAGGGATCGCCCTTGACCTTCACGGCCGTTCCGGACGCGTCCAGGATGCGCATGCTCGCGGCGTGCGCCTCGGTGTAGCCCTGGACGATCTTGCGTTTGGCCGCGACTTCGGCCAGGGCTCTCTCCCGACCGCGCGAACCCACGGGCACGGCTTTGGACGCGCGTTCGTCCTCATCGAGACGTTCCTTCAGGAACTCGACGATGGTCAACGGCCAACTCCTCCTCTGTCCCCCAATTCGCTACATAAGGTTCAGTATCTGCCATAAGGCCCATTCGGGCCACCCCGGTAGACCCCCGTCGACCGATGTTCCCCGAGTGCTCTTCCCGGCTCGAAGCGCCTTAGTCACAACCCTCGAATTGGGGGACGCTGCGGACCACTTCGAGGCCGGTCTCGCCGAACCACTTGTCGAGCAGTTCGGACGCCGTCTCGTCCTGGTACATCTCCCCGACCGCCTTGTTCACGGCCTCGCAGGCGGCCACGTCGCCATAGGGCAACCCGACCCCGTACTTCTCGTCGGTGAAGGGATTGTTGACCAATCGGAACCCGTCCGGGTTCTCGGCGAGGTAGCCGGCGAGAATCAGATTGTCGGTGGACACCGCGTCCACCTCACCCTCGGCGAGACGCTCTATGCAGGCGCTGTAACTCTCCGCCTCCTGTAGTTCGGACACGTCGATCCCGAGTCCGTCGGTGATCCGCCGCGCCGAGTTGGAGCCCTCCCCCTGGCAGACGCTGCGCCCCTCCAGGTCACGGACCCCGGACACCTCGCTCTCGTCGGCGTGCACCAGGATGTCCTGCTTGGCCACGTAGTACGGACCGCCGAAGATCACCTCGGTCTTGCGGCCCGGAGTGATGGAGTAGGTCGCCACGACCATGTCCACCTCGCCACTGATCAGCTTGTCCTCGCGTTCGGCCGAGGTGACCCCGACCAGCTCCACGTCGGTGACACCCAAACGTTCGGCGATCTCGTGGGCCACGTCCACGTCGAACCCGACCAGCTCCCCCTCCACGTCCAGGCCCAACCCGGGCTGGTCGGCCTTGACCCCGATGGTCAACGACTCCGCGTCCACCAGGGACTCCCGTCCCTCCGCCGAGCAGGCGGGCGAAACCAGCGTCGCCGTGGCGAGCAGGGCCGCCACGGACCACGCGCGACGACGTCCGAACCACATGTGCGTGTTCACCTCGATCCGACTGTTCATCCCGAACAGTCCCTCAGCGGTACTCGGCGAGCCGGGGACGGACCCCGATCACCACCAGGGTCAACAGGATCAGCGCACCGACCGGAAGACCCCAGGTCCACGGTGCGAGCGCCGTGTTGCCCCGTTCGATGCCGTCGGCGAACTCCTCCTGGTGCAGGTCGATCAGTCCGTCCAGGGCGTCCATGTAGGCGGGGAAGACCCCGTCCTCGGTGTGGGAGACCCCCATCCGGACGTCGATCGCGGTCTCTCGGTCGCCCTCCCCCACGGCGGCGCGCAGGCTCTGGTCCTCGACCTGCAGGTCGTTGTAGGCCGTCAGCACCTCGGCGAGCGCGTCCTCGTGTCCCGGAAGCAGCGCGTCCCGGGCGTCCTCCCCCAGGTAGCCCAACGTTCCGGGGTCCTCGGGGTCGGAGCCGTCCGATCCGGGCAGGTTCGGGAACGCCTCAGGTACCTCGGCGACCTGCGCGTAGTAGTCGTCCAGGGTGCTCGCCGGGCGGAACAGCACCTGCTGGGATCGTTCCAGGTAGACCTGCTGGTAGTTGTCGGCGAACGAGTCGTCGATCAGGTATCGGCTCTGGTCGGCCTGCATGTCCGTGGTGATGGCGCCCGCTCGCGCCAACGCCATCGCGGCGTCCAACCCCTCGTCCTTGGCCTCTCCCTGGTGGCCGCCGCTGCTGTTGAGCGCGAGCGTGACCCCGACGGTCAGGACGACGGTGCCGACGGTCGCGGCCAGGAGCGGGGCGTTGAACCGACGGCGGAACCGCACCCGCAGGTACAGCTGAAGGGCGATGAGGGAGGCGACGGTGGCCACCCCGACTCCTCCGACCCACACCAGCCCCAGCGCGACCGAGGACTGTCCCTCCTCGTGGTTGGCGCGCACGATCGCCGAGGAGTCCAGTCCCAGGTTGAACGCCTTGGGCAGGAGTTCGGTGTGCATCAGCCGTGTTGCCTGCCGATAGCTTCGCAGGGCCTCGGGGTCGACCTCCCCCGGCGGGGCTTCGGCCTCGTCGTTGAGCAGCCGGGCCTGCGCGGCCAACTGTTCGTAGGCACCGATCCCGTCCAGGACCGCCTGGACGTTGTACTCCTCGACCGTCTGCTCATCGGTCGGCTCGCTCGACTCGGTCAACGAGGCCGCGTGGAGCAGGGCCCGACCGGCCTGGGTCCGGCTGGTCTCATAACCGTTCTCGGCCTCCGCACGCCCCGACCCGAGGTCGTGGTCGGTACCCATGAGGAGGATGTCGGTGACCCGGGCGTCCATGTCGGCCAGGGCCAGGTACAGCTCGGTGGTGGCCATGGCCTGGGGGCCGGCGTCCCGGCCCAGGACGTCGAGTCCGTCTCGGGCCTGGCCGAGGGTGACGGTCGCGGACCCGAACAGGCCCGCGATGGTCGCCACGCACAGCAGGGACAGCATCCACACCCGGGCCGGGGTGGTGCCCAAGGTCGATCGGATCCTCGGCCCCCAGGAGCGCGACCGTGGTGTGGGGCGCTCCCTCCCGGGTGACGAGGCGACCGCCGTTCCTTTGGGGCGCGGCGCACCGGGTGCCGGGCCGCCGGGGGTCCGTGGCGGTGGTCCCGGCGGTAGGGAGGGGGCTCCCGGCTCGGGTCGCCCTGCCACTTGTTCGGGGTTCGGGGGCATCAACGGGGTTCACCCCTTCTGGAGGAGGATGGAGGTCCACGCGCCGACGTAGATCCGGTCGCTGTCGTTCAGGGGGACCTCCACGTTGCGCGCTATGGGGTTGGCGGTCCCGTTGATCGTGGTCCCGTTGGTCGAGCCCGGGTCCACCAACGACCAGGTGTCGCCGGGGCGGGCCAACAGAACCGCGTGGATGTGGGAGATGGCGGGGTCTCCCCCGGGCCCGCCCAGGTCGATCTCGGGGAAGAACTCGCGCGAGCGACTCCCCCGACCGATGTGCACGCGATCGCCCTTGAGGGTCACCCGACGTTGCCTTTGGCCGGTGGGGAAGTCGATCCGGTCGGGATCGAGCATCCCCTGGTCGACCATGTACTGGTAGTAGGCCGGATCGGCGGCGACGATCGCCCGCCAGCGCACTCCCCTCGACGCGCTCCCAGGATCCGACATCCGGCGTTGGTGGCTGCCGGACTGTGACGCGAAGTCGTAGCCGCACTCCTCGCAGAAACGACCGGCCCGGGACGTGCCGCACTCCGGGCAGGGGCCACCGCGTTGCGCCGGTACGGGTCTGGGCGGTGGTGGAGGTGGCGGGTCGGGGGCGGGGGTGGGGGGTCGGGGCGGTTCCGGACGACGCCGTCCGGAGGCGACCCGTGTGGCGGACCACGCTTGGAGTCGCAGCCCGCAGATGTCGCAGAAGTCGTCGGCCGTGGAGTGGTGCCCTGAAGGGCAACTCGGCATGGGTCCCTCCTACCCGGGTCCGGGGGCACCGCCGGTTCCCGGCCCGTGCTGGCGGGGGCGGGTCCGTACGGTCCGGGTCGAGTTGGTGTCGAGGGTCATCTCGTCGATCTTGTCGACGCCGGGCTTGAGTCGGACGGTTCCGGTGACCGGGTCGATCACGTCGACGACCCGGTCGAGCAGCCTCGCCGTCTCCTCGTCGCCCGACTCGTGTGCGAGCGCGACGGCCCGACCCAATCGTGTGGTGGCGGTGGCCTCGTCGCCCCCTCGACGGGCCGTGAGCCCGTCCTGGATCGCCCGGGCCAGTTCCACCTGACCCGTGTAGTGGGCCACCCGGGGGTTGATCTCGGTGGCCCTGGCCTCGTCCGGTGTCCACTCGGCGAGGATGTTCCCCGAGGCCAGGACCTCGTCCCGGTCCGGGGTCCGGCCGGGCATCACCACGCGCACCCATCCGGCGCGCAGTTGTCGTCCGGGGTCGCCCGCGGGCACCTCGACGCACACGTGGTAGTCGCGGCCCTCGGTGCCCCAGGACCCGGTCGGGTAGTCGTTGGCCTGCGGTACCCGTTGGACGGCGCGGCCGGTGAGGTCCTGGACCGTGGGCGCGACCTGTTTGACGAAACGCACCACGGAGTTCTGCGGGGCCCACAGGCGCAACGCCACGTCGGCCACGGTCTTGCCCATGGACGCCTGGGCCATGGCCCGGAAGTCGGCGGTCATGTCGGCGGGGTCGGCGATGATGCCGGGGCCGCCGCCCAGGAGCGCCGCGTCGACGCGGCGCAGTTCCTCGACCTTCCAGTCGGTGCCGACCCCGCGACAGTCGCAGACGAACCTGCCCGCGATCCGTCGGAGCACCTCCTCGAAGACATCGGACATCTCGTTGTTCTGACCGTCGGTGAGAAGGATGGCGTGCTTGATGCCCTCGCCACCGGATTCGAACAACTCCGCGGCCTTGAGCAGCCAGGCGCCCATCCGGGTGCCGCCGTCGGCGCGCAACCGGCCCACGGCTTCCAGGGCCTGCGCGCGGGTCCGGTCGTCCACCTCGGCCAACCGATCGGCGGCGGGGTAGATCATCTCGGCCTCGCGGTGTCCGGCGACGATCGCGAAGCGCACACCCTCGCGCAGGGTCTCGATCGCCGCGCGGGCCGCCTGCTTGGCCGCGTTGATCTTCTCGCCGTACATGGACCCGGAGGTGTCGATGATGATCACCTCGGAGGCGCGTACCGAGGTCCCCACCAGGACGGGGCTGTGGGAGGTCACGCTCACCACGGCGTGCACCTCCGTACCGCCCAGCGGCAGGTAGGGGTTCTGGTCCACCTGGATCCGGAACTCGGGCCCCCCGGCCCGGTCAGACGTGTTCGGCACGGCGACCCCCTGTGGGTACGGGTATGACGACGACGGTGATGTTGTCCTTACCGCCGGCTCTCAGCGCCAGCCCGACGTAGGTTCTGGCCGCTTCCAAGGGCGCGGTGCCGGTGCCCGGTACGGCGTCGGCCAGGGCCTCGGCCTCCGGGTAGTAGTTCCACAGGCCGTCGCTGCACAGCACGACGGCGCCGGGTCCGGTGGGGGTCACGGTGGAGATGTGCGCGTCGATCTCGCCGGAGTCCGCGCCCATCCAGGCGATGAGCGCGTGGGCGTTGGCCGAGCGCATGGCCTCCTCCCGGGTCAGCGCGCCCATCTGCACCATCGCCTCGCTCCAGGAGTCGTCCCTGGTGAGCAGGGTGGAGGTACTGGAGGTGGGCCCACCGGAGAGCCAGTAGGCACGGCTGTCGCCGACCCACCCGACGGTCACCGCCCCCGTCTTCGGGCAGGTCACGGCCGACACGAAGGTGCAGGCGGGCGCGAATTCGGGTGATTCGGCGATGGCCGCGACGGCCCGGGCGGCCTGGGTCATCGCCTCCCCGGTGGCCTCACGGGGGTCTGCGCCCTGGCGCAGACGTTCGGCGAGCACGGTCGCGCCCGTCTCCGCGGTGACCCTGGAGGCCTCGTCCGAGCGGGGCGAGCTGGACACTCCGTCGCAGACCACCGCGACGACGGCGCCCGCCGCGTGCGGGGCGTCGTCCTCGATCACCCGGATGGCCATGGCGTCCTCGTTGCGCTTGTGGCGCAGCCCGCGATCGCTGACCCCGAAGACCGTCCCGGCGCGTACCTCGACGTGGTCGCGGCCGGTGGGCTGGAGGAATCCGCACTTCTCGCAGTAGCCGTCCACCACCCGCCCGGGGCACCACACGCACTGGCCGGGGTCGGCGGCCACGACCGGTTCACCGCCGGGGGTGGGAGGGCGCCACTCGGGGGCCACCTTCGGCGAGACCGGTGCCGGACCGGTCCGCGGGATCACCGCGTCGCGGCGGATGGGTTGCGTGGCCTGCGCGTCGACCTCGTCCACGTCGGTGCCCGGGGAGACCCCGGCCATGCTCTCCTGGGGCGCGGTCGGTACCGAGTCGGGTGCCGTGGCCTCCGGGTTCGGCACGGGGGTGTGCGCCTCCACGGGCAGGTTCCGGCCGCAACCCTCACAGAAGGCGTCGCTCGTCGACACCGTTTCGGCGCAGGTGGGGCAGGTCCGGACCATCGTCATCGCCGTTCCTTCTATCCTCACAGCAGGGTCACGGGACGTAGGGAGTTCGCCTTGTCGATGAGCTCGTAACGCTCCATGACGTGACCGGTCCGTTGGGCCAGGGACCGGTAGCGGCGTTCCAGGTTGGCGCGCACCCCGTCCTCGGTGAGCTCGTCTTCGAGAAGTAGGCTCCCCCGTGGTGGGGCCCCGCCGCCCCGGAGCCATTCCAGGGCGGACTCCAGGACCCGTACGGCCAGTCGGTCGACGGACTCGCTGTCCAGACCGATCCGGCCGAGCCTCTCCCCCGCCCTGACCAGGCCCATGCCGTCGCCGGTGCCCCCGGCCAGCACGGAGATCAGCGCGGTCTGGGCGTGGACGTACATGCTGGACAGTTCGGGGACGGTGTCCAGCACCTCGATGGCGCCGGTCCGGTCGTCCTGGGCGAGCCGGATCCTGGCCAGGCCGAACGCGGCGCTCACGTAGGAGTGGTCGGTGGTCCACACCGTGGCGTACCGGCGGGCGGCGACGTCGTGTTCACCGGTGCGCTCGCAGGCCAGGGCGAGCCCGAGCTTGGGCGCGGCCTCCCCGGGCAGGTGGGCGTACAGCTCGGCGAAGTGGTCTCGGGCCTCGTGGAACCGGCCGGTGCTCAGCTCGGCGACCGCGAGGTACCACATGGTGCGCCAGTCACCGGGGACCGCGAGGCTGAACCGTTCCAGTACGTCCAGCGACTCCTTGTAGCGGCCGACCGTCATCAGCGACCGGGACAGCATGAGCAGGGTCTCCGGCGAGGGTGCCCTGGCCGACCGCAGGATCGGGATGAGTTCGTTCGGGGCCATGCCCACGTGGTTGCGCAGGTGTTGGGCCGCGGGGTCGAGCTGGTCGATGAGCGGTGAGGGCAACAGCGCCGCGGCCTCGATGGGGCCGGGCGGGGACAGCATCCGGTCGGCGTCGTGTGCGCCGGACTCGGGCAGCCCGGTGAAGGTCTCTCCGCCGAAGAGCGCGGAGGCCGCCGGGTGGGGCGTCCCCTCGATCTCCGCGAGCACCTCGCGCAACACACCGGTGAGCTGGTCGGCCATGTCACCGGCGTCGTGGAAGCGCGCCTCCGGGTCGTGGTGGGTCGCCCTGCGCAGTAAGCGGTCGTAGGACTCGAACCTCCGCAGCAACGGCACCTCGTGCCGGGGCGGAAGGTCGTGCGGGTGTTTGCGGATGAAGCCGAAGTGGAAGCTGAGCACCGCCAGGGCCCGCCCCACCGAGTACAGGTCGGCGCTGACACTGGGGCCGGGGCCGCGCAGCTCTTCCTCGGGAACCCGGTACCCGGGTGTGGTGTAGACGGGGCTGAGTCCGTCGTCCATGCGTCGGACGCCGCCCAGGTCGATGAGCTTGATCTGCTCCTCGCTCTGGATGACGTTGTCCGGTTTGAAGTCGCAGTACAGCAGCCCCTTGGAGTGCAGGTAGCCGAGGGCCCTCAGGCACTCCAGCCCGTAGGCGATGACCTGTTCCAGGGGCAGGACGTCCTCGCTCGTCCCCTGCTCCCGGCGCTCGATGAGCAGCTCCCGCAGCGACTTGCCGCCCACGTACTCCATGACGATGTGGCCGCCGGGGATCCCGGTGCGCGGGTCGGGATGCTGAGAGAAGTTGATGATCTTGACGATGTTGGGGTGCTCGACCTCGGAGAGGAAGGCGCGTTCGGCCGCGGCCGCCTTGTGCGCCTCGGCGTCACCCGCGTTGAGCAGGCCCTTCAGCACCACCCAGCGGTTGTTGACGTTGCGGTCCCTGGCCAGGTAGATCCAGCCCAGCCCGCCGTGGGCCAGACAGCCGAGCACCTCGTACTGGTCGCCGACCACCTCGCGTTCGACCAGTTTGGGGGTGAAGGAGAACTGGGTGCCGCACTGGCGGCAGAAACCCTCGGTGCGGCCCGGTTGGTCGCCTCTGGTCCGACCGACCCTCTCCGAGCAGTTGCCGCAGAAGCGGTTCTTCTCCGACACGACCGGGGCGGTCATGATCGCCTCGGAGGGGTCCTTCGCCGGCACCAGCGGCACCTGGACCATGCCCAACCCGAGCATGCCGCGTCGGGAGCCGGCGCTGGAGGTGCGTCCGCTGCGCGAACCACCGCTGGAACCCGAGATGCTGCCCGGGCCGGAGCGCCCCGAGATGCGGACGTTGCCGGAGCTGATCGGGTGTGAGTGGACGGCCCCCTCGATGTCCGCGGGGCTCCCGCCCGAGGGGCCGTTCCACGGGGGAACGGAGGGCCCCGGTCCCGGGGTGCGGGTGGTCGGCGCGTCCATGGGCGCCAGACCGCACACACCGCAGAAGCCGTCCTCGATCAGCCCCGAGCAGCCGGGGGAGGCGCACTCGTTCATCTGTTCACACCGCCGTCCTGGGTTCCGACCGAGGGGGTCTCGGTCCCCACGAGTTCCTGAAGCGCCCTCTGGTAGGCGGACAGCGCCACCGTGGCGGCCCGCAGGTCGCAGGGGGCCTTCCACAACTCCCAGTGCGCACGCCCATGGGGTTCGACAAGTCGTTCGTGTTCGGCCAGGCCCAGGCGCACCGCCCGGGCGCGGAAGGCGTCCAGGCGCCCTCTCAGTTCGGCCCTGCGTTGGAGGAGGCCGCCGAGGTTGCGTTCCCGGTCGCGCGCGTCGTCCCCGGACTCGTGCACGGAGCGCTGTAGTTCCCCCAGGCGCGCGCCCAGGGCCCGCCACCGTCGCCGGGACCGCAGTTCGTCCATCTCGGCGATGGCCGCGCGCAGCTCCGGGACCGGGTCGGGGACGTCGATGGCCGCCGGGGAGGAGATCTTCGCGACCACACGGACACGCAGGTCACGGGAGCGCAGCACCACCTTCTCGACGTCGTCGATGGCCGAATCGAGCCGGCTCACGCTCTCGTCGTAGGCGTCGCGCATGCGCAGGGCGTCCCGGAGTTCACCCCGGGTCCGGTCCAGGATCGAACGCATACGGTCCAGGTCGAGGGTGTCCACGCCACCGTCGGCGACCAGCGACAACGGGTCGCGGCGCACGGTGTTCCCGACCCGTTCCAGTTCGGCGCGCAGGTCCTCGTACTCGTCGTCGGGAACCTCGACCATGTCCGCGAGCGTGCCGACCTCCCGCCACATCGCGTCGAGTTCGTCGAGCCGCGGGTGGAGGGCGTCCCAGGCGGTCTCCACCGCGGAGACGACCTCCGTGATCGCCTCGTAGTCGGCGGTCATCCGGGCGATGGCCTCGGCCAGGGTGATGTTCTCGGTGCCCGGGTCGAGCAGGCCGCGTTCGCGCAGGGGGACCTCGGCCAGGGGCAGGGTCACGGACTCGCCCATGAGCAGTCGGGTGAGCTCGGCCTGGGAGTCGGCGACTCCGGACTCGCGCAGGCGCGCGGCGTGTTCGACCACCGATTCGAAGGCGGCGTGGGTCGGCCACAACCGGTGGGCGTGTACGTCCGCGGCCTCCCAGCGACCGCGGGTCCCACCGTTCAGTTCGGCGCCACGGAGCAGGCGGTACACCGTGTGCCGGTCGAGATCGGCCAGGTTGAGGGAGATCCGATCGACCTCACCACGGACACGATTGAGCGCGTGGTCGATCCCTTCCCAGCTCATCGGCGGCATGCCGAACCCCGACGCGTGCGCCACCTGCCGAATCACCCCCACCCTGTGTATAGAAAGAGTGTGGCGGCGACCACCCCGATCCACAAGGGACTTCGCGTTATACGGCCACGTACGGCCACAACCACGGCACGGACGTCCTCACGAGCATCACAGCGGCCGACTCGCCGCGTCCGTTTCGAGGGTCTCCAGGACGAAACGGGCACGATCGACGACCGACGCGCGGGGCAACAGAACCGTCTCGTACCCGCACGAGGGGTAACCCTCCCGCATCGCGGCGAAGGTGCGTTCGGCCTCCTCCGGCGACTGGTGTCGTTCGGTGTCCCCGGCGTAGATCTCCGGCCAGGGCGGGGCGAGGAAGACGCGGTGGTGGTAGCGGAACAGTCGGGCCGCCTCACGCACGTGTTCGGGGACGCGCCGACCCCGTTGGAGGAAGTAGCCGACCATGTCGGGCACTCCCCGGTCACAGAAGACCAGGCCCTCCCGGCCGGCCGCCTCCCGGTGCGAACGCATGTCCCACGAGAGCATCAGCTCGACGAACAGGTCCTCGTCACGCCAGGACAGGCCTGGACCACCGATCGCCCGCTGGTCGCGGATGATCGCCCGCCCGGCCTCCACGGTGCGTCCGTGGCCGAGCCCGGCGAGGTGGTCGATCAGCGTCGTCTTGCCCGAACCCGGTCCTCCTGTGACGACGACGAGGTGGTCCATGGGCACTGCCCCTTTCGATGGGTACGGACACGGCCGGTGCGCCGCCCGCGAGGACGGCGCACCGGTCGGTGTGGGGTCGGGTCCGATCAGGTCGGACCTAAGGAATCGCGGCTTCGATGAGGTCGGCCGCGTAGGGGCTACCGCTGCGCTGGAGTCGGCCGCTGATGTCGGCCAGTCGGCGCGCGACCTCGGGATCGCGGGTGAGGTCGAGCAGCGCGTCGCGCAGTACCTCGGCGGTGGCCGCCTCGGTGTCGATCCGGCGGGCCACCCCCAGTTCCTGGAGGCGGTCGGCGTTGTCGAACTGGTCCACCGCCTGCGGCACCGCGATCATCGGGGTACCGGTGTGGAGACCCTCACTAGAGCCTCCCATACCCGCGTGGGTGACGAAGGCGTCCGCCTGCCGCAGGATGTCCAGTTGCGGAACCCATCGGCGGACCTCGACGGTGTCGGGGACCTCCCCCAACACGGACGGGTCGACGTACTCACCGATCTGGAGGACGGTGCGCCACCCGGGCAGGTCGCCGAAGGCCCGCACGCATTCGCGGTAGAAGTCCGGTCGTTCCGTGTAGGCCGAACCCAGCGACACCAGGACGACCTTCTCCGCGTCGGCCGGTCGGGTCCAGGTTCCCTGGTCCGCACGCTCGCCCAGGCAGGGCCCGACGAAGGTGACCGTGTCGGCCACCGTGTCGGCGAAGGGCTGCATCTCGCGTGGGATCATCGCCAACGCCCGATCGGGTTCACCCGCGAAGCCGGCGTGGTCCAGCCCCTCCACCCCGTTCTCGACCAGCCAGGCGTCGAACTTGGCGAAGTGTTCCTCGGCCCCCGGTTGTTCGCGCAGCCAGACCATGACGGTGTCGGCGTGGTCGGCCCAGCCGACGTAGGTCGGAGACAGCTGGATGGTGGGGATCCCCCACTCGATCCCCATGACGCGGGCGGTGTACCCACCGATGTCGTAGAGGAACAGGTCGGGACGGTCCTCCTCATAGGCCTTCCGAAGCACGGGCAGGCTGTTGATGGCGTCGTCGAGGAAGATGTCCATCCCCTCGATCGGATCGTCGCTCCACTCCTCGTCCCCCGTGGGCAGGGTGGTGGTGAAGGGGACGAGCTCGGCGCCGGTGGACTCGATGAGCTCACCGATCCGACCGACGGGGTCGTTGGCGTAGGTGACGCGGTGGCCCCTACGGACCAGTTCGCGGATGATCTCCAGGCTTGGCAGGACGTGGCTCACCGCGGGGACGCCGACCATGGCGATATGGGCACGACGGGTCATGGTTCTCTCCTGAGACTGTCTACGGGTAGGACTATGAGGCGCCGGTCCTCGGAAGGGGCGGCGCGGAGGCGTCGAGGACGCG
Source organism: Nocardiopsis sp. NPDC006832 (assembly GCF_040635885.1). Classification (NCBI taxonomy): domain Bacteria; kingdom Bacillati; phylum Actinomycetota; class Actinomycetes; order Streptosporangiales; family Nocardiopsidaceae; genus Nocardiopsis; species Nocardiopsis sp. NPDC006832. The sequence goes on from NZ_JBEYLC010000011.1 coordinate 37,069, forward strand.
GGGTCCTACTGGTAGAACAGCTGCTGGAAGGCCATGGCCCCACTGTAGGGGACTCCCCTCCGTCCCGTCCTCCCGTTTTTCCGGGCCCGCGTGGAACTGGTCGGCGGCGCGAAGGGGCCGAGTCGGTCGTCCCCGAGAATCAGGTCGGCCGACTCGGCCCTCTCCCGGCCGGCGCGGACCGACCTGGGATCCTTCACGTTACGGAGTACCGGTGTCCTCCGGCGGGTCCTTGGGCGCGCGGTGTTTGCCCACTCGCGGGGCGGCGGTCTCGTCCTCGTACACGGAGGCCTCGGTGGCGCCGGCCGGATCACCCCGGTAACCGTCGCGGTAGCCGTCCGTGTAACCGTCGTCGAAGGCGCTGACATCGTGCTCGTCCCCCTCTGCGGTGGGGCCGTCGGCGAGCAGGTCACCGCCCTCGGGCTCCCCGGCGTGCCGCGGCCCGGACTCGTAGGTGGTGTCCCCCTCGGCGAACGCCTCATCCTCCTCCGACGAAGCGGTCGCGGTGCCCGCGCCCCTGAGCCGCAGGCCCGCGATCACCAGGGCGATCCCGAACACGATCGCGTAGACGCCGACCACGGCGACCATCGCCAACGCGCCCAGCCCGGGCCAGAGCCACAGCAGCAGACCGAAGATCACCGACAGCGCCCCGGCGAAGATCAGCAGCCACTCAGAGGTCATCTGCGCGCGCAGTCGTATCGCGGTGATGATCTCGGCGATACCGGTGACGATCGCCCATGCCCCGATGACGAAGACCAGGGCGACCACCGCGACGGTCGGCCAGATCAGGGCGGCCACACCCAGCAGGATGCCGAGCACCGACTGGATCACCAACGGAAGACGGGTGCCGGAGGCCGCCCGGAAGGCTGCGAACCCCAGAACGACCCCGTCCACCAGCGCGAAGGCACCGAAGACGAAGGCCAGGGCCACCGTGGTGACCCCGGGCCAGATGAGCGCCACCAAGCCGAAGATCACGGCGGCGGCACCGCGAACGACCACGACCCACCAGCTTCGGCTCAGCTCACCGAGCATGTCACCGGCCGACTCGTACCGGACCATAGCCGGGCCCCCTCCCTCGCGCGGCCCGCGCCGTCCGGGGCCGCTTCGTTGCCACTTCTCTCAACGTCGCATACCGATGACAGAAGGTACGCAAAGCGCAAGGAAAGGGAGGTTCTACACCGTTCCTTCTTCGTGGCGCGCACATGGGAACGCCCGCCCTCGTCGGTGACGTGGGCGGGCGGTCGAGGTGCTCTCGGGCGGGTGTCAGCCCTGGCCGGGGTATCGGCGCTCGTTCGAGCCGATGTAGTGCTGGCGCGGGCGCGCGATCCGGAAGGCCGGGTCGTGCAGCTGCTCGCGGTAGTGGGCGATCCAGCCGGGCAGGCGGCCGAGGGCGAACAACACGGTGAACATGTTGGTCGGGAAGCCCATGGTGCGGTAGATGACGCCGGTGTAGAAGTCGACGTTCGGGTACAGCTTGCGCTCGGTGAAGTACGGGTCCTGCAGCGCGGCGGCCTCAAGCTTGAGGGCGAGTGCGAAGAGCTCGTCCGGGCTGTCGTGCCGGTCCAGGATCTGGCTCGCCAGAACCTTGATCTCCTTGCTGCGCGGGTCGAAGTTCTTGTAGACCCGGTGCCCGAAGCCCATGAGACGCATCTCGCGGGCCTTGACCTTCTCCAGGAAGTCCTCGATGGAGATGCCCGAGTCGCGGATCTCCTCCAGCATCTCCAGCACGGCCTGGTTGGCACCGCCGTGGGACGGGCCGGACAGGGCGTTGATGCCGGAGGCGACGCTGGCGAAGATGTCGGCCTTGGCGGAACCGACCACGCGCACGGTGGCGGTGGAGCAGTTCAGCTCGTGGTCGGCGTGCAGCACCAGCAGCATGCCGACGGCCTTGTTGAACAGGTCGCCCAGCTCACCGGTGGGGGCCTTGTCACCGAAGGTCATCCGGATGAAGTTGTCGACGTAGTCGAGCGAGTCGTCCGGGGCGATCGGGGTCTCACCGATCGAGTTGCGGTAGATGCGGGCCGCGATCGTCGGCAGCTTGGCCAACAGCCGGATCGTGGCGAGCTCTACCTGGTTCTCGTCCTCAGGGTCCGCGCTGTCCTCGTAGTACGCGGCCAGAGTGTTCACGGCGCCGGCGATCAGTGCCATGGGGTGGCCGTTGCGGGGCATCGCGTCGATGAGCGTGCCCATGTCGGCCGGGATGTCGGCGTTGTCGCGCAGCTTGTCCGAGAACTCCTTGAGCTGTCCGGGCTCCGGAAGCTCCCCGTAGATCACGAGGTAGGCGGTCTCAAGGAAGGTGCTGTGGACGGCGAGGTCCTCGATCGGGTATCCGCGGTAACGCAGGATCCCGGCGGCCCCGTCGATGTAGGTGATCTTCGAGCTACACGAAGCGGTGTTGCCGAACCCCGGGTCCAGGGTCGTCATACCGGTCGACCCCAGCAGGGTCTTCAGCTCGATGGTGCTCTCACCCTCGGTACCGGTGAAAACCGGCAGCTTCAGCACGCCGCCCTCGTAGTGGAGCTCCACCGTGCGCTCTTTGTCATCGCTCATGCCCGAGGTCAACCTTTCCAGGCGGGGGATACGTGAGGTACGTCGAACGCAGGGCGATCCGCCGCCGCGTTCTTGATTCACTCGTTATTGTTCTGTTTTGTTAAACGCCAGTTAAGCAAAATCATATAAGTTTCACCGATTCACGAACAGGTGACATGCAACACATACCCAGACGTGCACAGAATTATCAGAGAGTGAAGATTTACAGACTTTGCCGAATGTCGTTAACAGCGTGATCGCCCTGAGACCTCTACGGGAGACGGCGGGGTTCTCCCACCCGTCTTCCGTCGGCCTCCTGGACAGGTCCCCTGGGCACTCCGAAACCCACCCGAACCGGTCCAACGGGGGTGCCCTTCACAGATCCGGACAGACCCGAACAGAACTCGGTGCGGCCAGGTGTTCGAACGCGCCCTAGTGGCCTGAGATCAGGGTACCTTCGCCCTGATCACAGGGGTTGACGCGGGGTGCCTCCGACTCGGTGATCTTGGCCTCTGTCACCGACTCCGGCGGCACCGACCACCCTCCAGGGTCTGTGTCCCTACCCCTGAAGGGGTCGGAGTATGTGCCCCGGGAACGAGACTTCACAGACAGTCCGCGGCGCCCGCTCCCGACCGGGACGAACGCCCCTCGGAGAAGCCCGCCGAGGGCCCGATACGGAAAGCCGATGGAGCCGGAACACGGGACCGAAGTCAACAAAGGGTGACCAAGATTAACCCGGGGTAAACGAAACAAACGCTCTTTGTGGGAAAAGCGGCCTCCTGTTGGAAACCGGTACTCCGGCGATCGACGGTGGTCCTAACCTTCGTCGACGCCGCCGGCCAGCAAAGGCTCCATGAACAGCGACGGGTGGTCGCGCTCGATGACCTTCAATCGCCACTTGTTGTGCACCAGCACCAACAGCTCACCATCGGAGCGGCGACGCAGCACCTCGGCCCCGGAGAGCCCGTGCAGGGTCGGCCCGGACACGGCGTCGGTGCGTCGAGCCACGGAGTACTCCAGCGGCGAGGCCTCGATGGGGCTGCGGAACTCCTGCTCCATGCGGTGCTTGACCACGTCGAACTGCAGTGGTCCGACCGCCGCCAGCACCGGGGCCTGCTCACCGCGCACGTCCGAGGTGAGCACCTGCACCACGCCCTCGGCGTCGAGCTGGGCGATCCCCCGCTGGAACTGCTTGTACTTGCTCGCGTCCAAGGCCCGCGCCACCACGAAGTGCTCCGGCGCGAAGCTGGGGATCGGCGGGTAGGACACCTTGGGACCGTCGTAGAGGGTGTCCCCCACCGCCAACGCCTGGGCGTTGACCAGGGCGATCACGTCGCCCGGGTAGGCCGTGTCGATGGTGGAGCGATCCGAACCGAAGACCGCCTGGGTGTACTTGGTGGCGAAGGGACGGCCGGTGGAAGCGTGGGTGAGCACCATGCCGCGCTCGAACCGACCCGAGCTGACCCGGACGAACGCCATCCGGTCGCGGTGGTTCTTGTCCATGTTGGCCTGCATCTTGAAGACCTGGCCGGAGAAGGGACGCTCCACCTGGCGGGGCCGATCCTGGTCGTCGACCTTGGCCGACGGCGCCGGGGCCAGGCCCACGACCGCCTCCAGCAACTGACCGACACCGAAGTTGGACAGCGCCGCGCCGAACAGCACCGGGGAGGACTCGCCCGCCATGAAGGACTCGTGGTCGAAGTCGGCGCCCAGCGCCTCCAACAACTCGATCTCCTCCTTGGCCTGGACCCAGGCGTCCTGTTCGACCTCGGCGGCCCGGTCGTCGTCCATGACCTCCTCGATGGCCTTCTGAGCACCACCGGGGGTCCGGGTCAACTTGGTGTAGGTACCCGAGGCGCGGTCGATCAGGCCACGGAAGTCACCGGCGATGCCGACCGGCCAGTTCAGCGGGGTGGGGCGCAGTCCGATGCGCTGCTCGATCTCGTCGAGGAGTTCGAGGGGTTCGCGCCCGGGCCGGTCCCACTTGTTGACGAACGTGAGGACCGGCATCTTGCGGGCCCGGCACACGTCGAAGAGCTTGAGGGTCTGCGGCTCCAGGCCCTTGGCCGAGTCCAGCAGCATGATGGCGCAGTCGACGGCGGAGAGCACCCGGTAGGTGTCCTCGGAGAAGTCTGCGTGGCCGGGGGTGTCCAACAGGTTGAGGACGTGGTCCCGGTAGTCGATGCGCAGGGCGGCCGAGGTGATGGAGATCCCGCGGTCCTGCTCCATCGACATCCAGTCGGAGGTGACGCCCTTGCGGTCGCCCTTGCCGTGCACGGCTCCGGCGGACGAGATGGCCGCGGCGTGCAGCGCCAGGGCCTCGGTGGTCGTCGACTTACCGGCGTCGGGGTGGGAGATGACCGCGAAGGTCCGCCGACGTTCCGCCTCGTGTGCGACCTCGGACCCCTGTTTGTCCGTGCCCGCCGTGTCCACGCTCATTCCCGTCGTCGCCTCGCCTCGTCTGATCTCCCGTTTTTCGGCCCCATACAGCCTATGCCCGCATGGGCGTGCCGAGGACAGCGGTCGAGGTGCCCCGGGTTCCTACCCGCGCTCTCGGACCGCCTCCGTCACCCGGCGCGCCAGTTCGGCGGGATCGGTGCCCCCCGGGTAGACGGCCACCACGATCCGGTCCCGATCGGAGGTGACCTCGCCCGGCTCCTCGAAGAGGGGGGCTGCCAGGGCGCGGACCCGTTCCATGGCCTCGTCGAACCGCCGCCACGCACCCTCGTCGTCCGGATCGCGAAGCCAGCCGCGCAGGACGTGGTTGTGCGCCGCGATGACGGCGGAGGCCACCACCTCCACCTCCAACGAGGGGCGTCCGCCGCCGGTGGCCTCGGCCAGGTGACGGCTGAAGGCCGCCTGGTAGCGGGCCGTCATGGCCACCTCCCGGTCGCGCAGCCGCGGGTGGGCGCGCACCAGTCGGTAGCGGGGCACGGTGATCTCGGGGTCGCGCACGTACCCCTGGAAGACCAGGCGCGCGGCGGCCAGCACGGAGTCCGTCGGCGACTCCGGGGAGGCCTCCATGTAGCGCACCACCGTCTCGAACAGTTCGTCGTGTTCGGCGAAGAGGACGTCCTCCTTGGAGCCGAAGCGGCGGAAGAGGCTACGTCGGCTCACCCCGGTCGCCTCGGCTATCCCCGCCATCGTGGTGGCGTCGTATCCGGCTTCGGTGAACAGGCGTACCGCCGCCAGCACCACGGCCCGGGTACCGCCACCATTGCGTTCGACCATCATCCGTCTCCTCTTCGCCGAGGACGACCCCCTTCCGGAGGATCACCGCCACCGGTCGGTGTACTTCATCGCCTCTACCCCCTACTCTGGCACTGAATGCCAGACATCGGCACCTAGTGCCAGACACCGGGGAAGATCATGAGCGACTTCGACCTTTTCAAGACCAGCGAGGAGCACGAGGAGCTGCGTGAGGCGGTGCGCTCCGTCGCGGAGGACAAGATCGCTCCGCACGCCGCCGAGGTGGACGAGAAGTCGGCCTTCCCGCAGGACGCCCTCGACGCCCTCACCGCGACGGACTTCCACGCCGCGCACATCTCCGAGGACTACGAGGGCATGGGCGCCGACGCGCTGGCGACCTGCGTCATCATCGAGGAGGTCGCCCGTGTGTGCGCCTCCTCCTCGCTGATCCCCGCGGTGAACAAGCTCGGCACCATGCCGCTGATCCTGGGTGCCTCCGAGGACGTCAAGCGTCGCTACCTGACCCCCGTGGCCCGTGGCGAGGCGATGTTCTCCTACGGCCTGTCCGAGCGCGAGGCCGGTTCCGACACCGCCTCCATGCGCACCCAGGCCACCCCCAAGGGCGACGACTGGATCCTCAACGGCCAGAAGTCGTGGATCACCAACGCCGGGGTGAGCGAGTACTACACGGTGCTCGCCGTCACCGACCCCGAGGGCAAGCGCGGCAGCAACATCTCCGCGTTCGTCGTCCACGCCGACGACGCCGGCTTCACCCTGGGCGAGCCCGAGCGCAAGCTCGGCATCAAGGGCTCCCCCACCCGCGAGCTGTTCTTCGACGACGTGCACATCCCCGGTGACCGCATCGTCGGCGCGCCGGGCGAGGGCCTCAAGATCGCGCTGCGCACCCTGGACCACACCCGCGTCACCATCGGCGCACAGGCCGTCGGCATCGCCCAGGGCGCTCTGGACCACGCCGTGGCCTACGTCAAGGAGCGCAAGCAGTTCGGCAAGTCCATCGCCGACTTCCAGGGCATCCAGTTCATGCTGGCCGACATGGCCATGAAGCTGGAGACCGCCCGCCAGATGGTCTACGTGGCCGCCGCCAAGTCCGAGCGGGGCGACGAGGACCTGCCGTTCTACGGCGCGGCCGCCAAGTGCTACGCCTCCGACGCCGCCATGGAGATCACCACCGACGCCGTGCAGCTGCTGGGCGGCGCCGGCTACGTGAAGGACTTCCCGCTGGAGCGCATGATGCGCGACGCCAAGATCACCCAGATCTACGAGGGCACCAACCAGATCCAGCGCATGGTCATGGCCCGCCAGCTCCTGAAGTAGGCAGGACCCGAACCCTCGGAGCCCCGGACGGCCGACCGTCCGGGGCTCCGGTGTCAGTTGACCGCCTCGCGGACGAACTTGGCCATGGGGACGGCGTCGCGGCCCAGGGCCCGACGGACGTCCTCGGTCACCTTGGCGGCCCGGCCGTCGGCGATGGCGCGGAAGCGCTCGTTGAGGGTGTCCACGTACCGCTCCGACCAGCCCATGTCCGTCGCGCGGAAGTAGAAGCCGGCCTCGTCGACCTTCTTGTACCGCCACACCGGGCTCTCGGTTCCCTTCGTCCCCTTCACCACCTCGCGGAAGGTGACCGGGACGGGACCGGTGAGCGTGTACTCGCGCTCGTGGTGCGCGTCGTCGGTGAGGGCGGCCACGACGGTGTCGGCGACGTCCCGGGCGTCCACGAAGCTGACGGCGGCGCGCTTGGACACCGGCAGTTCCAGCCGGCCGTTACGGGAGCGTGCCAGACGGGCGAACACGCCCTCGGTGAAGTCCTGGTCCAGCCAGTTGGGACGCACGATGGTCCATCGACCGAACAGTTCGCGGACCTTGGACTCCAGGCGACGCTGCTCGGAGTCGGGCGGACCGTCCTCCACGCCCATGGCGGTGACCAGGACGGCGGTGCCCACCCCCGACTCGGACGCCTGCTGAAGGAAGGCCTCCGCCCGCTCGGTCAACCCACTGGCCATGGGCACGGACACGAACAGGCTCTCCACGTCCTCCAGCGCCGGTTTCCAGCTACCGGTGTCCGTCCAGTCCAGACGGACCTCCCCGTCCCTGGAGGCTCCCACGGCGGGCAGGCCGCGTCTGCGAAGCTCGGTCAGGACACGTCGGCCCACCTGTCCGGTGGCTCCGGTGACCAAAGTGCTCATCGGGTGTTCTCCCAGCTTCACGCGCGGGTGCTCCGCCTGTTGACGCTACCTAGTCGCGCGCGTGAAACGAGCGTGAAACCACGTGATCGATGGGATTCACGTGGCTCTTCGGGGCCGGGAGAGCGCTTCGGTCACCACGATGAGCAGGATCCCGACGGCGGACAGCCCCAGGTTGGCCAGGATCGCGTTCTCTTGGAACCCGGGAACCTGTTCCACGACGAACCGGTTGAACGCGTTGAGCACGATGCCCAGGATCGGTTGGGTCCAGAGGTGGTCGATCACCCCGCTGATCCCCATGACGGTGAGCAGGAGGCCGACGCCCTGCAGTGACTTGCGCATGGTCCGAATCTAGGCGCGGTGTCCCCGCCGGAGGATCGGGCACGGGCATGGAACCGGGGAACCAAGGTCTTGGCCGTGGCCCGAGGCGTTCGACCAAAGTATCGCTCGGCCGATCTTCGGTACCGAGTCCGCTCGGCGACGCCCGACCCGCGCTCGCGCGCTCGTAGACTCCGGAGGCGATGAACGACACGACCCCGTCCCGGCAGCGGCACCGGCGCAGCGCGCGCGACTGGATCGTGGACTCCCTGATGTTCCTGATCGCCCTGGGCTTCGGGCTGCTCGGCGCGGTGACCCTCCCCGAGGACCCGACACCGCCTTCGGTCCCGGAGCCGTTCCGGGTGGCCGACCAACTCATCGCCCTGGCGTCCTGTACGGCCCTGTGGTGGCGACGCCGGTGGCCGATCCGGCTCGCGGTGGTCCTCGTGGTGCTGTCGGCCATCTTCCCCCTGGTGGGCGGGGCCATGCTCGCGGCCCTGTTCTCCCTGTGCGTGCATCGGCCGCCCAAGGTGGGCCTGTGCGTGCTGGGCCTGAGCTTCGTGGCCTCCTTCGTCAACGTGTCCCTGCACCCCGAGCCCCACGCCCCGTTCCTGTTGATGTTCCTGCTCAGCGCGGTCTTCCAGGGAGCCGTCGCCGGGTGGGGGCTCTCCGTGCAACACCGACGTCAACTCTTCGAATCGCTGCGGGAGCGAGCCGTGCACGCCGAGGCGGAGGCGGAGCTTCGGGCCGAACACGCCCAGCACCGGGTCCGTGAGTCCATGGCCCGCGAGATCCACGACGTGCTCGGGCACCGACTGTCCCTGCTGAGCGTGCACGCCGGCGCCCTGGAGTACCGGCCGGACGCCCCCGCCGAGGAGGTCGCTCGTTCGGCCAAGGTCATCCGAGAGAGCGCCCACCAGGCCCTCCAGGACCTGCGCGAGGTGATCGGGGTGCTGCGCGCACCGGTGGGCGAGCTGCCCCAGCCCACCCTGGCGGACCTGGCGCAGCTGGTGGAGGAGGCCCGCGACGCCGGGGTCGTGGTGGAGTTCGTCGACGAGCACACCGGCCAGGTACCGGAGCGCACCGGGCGCACGGCCTACCGGATCGTCCAGGAGGCGCTCACCAACGCCCGCAAGCACGCTCCGGGGGCCGACACCTCCGTGCGGATCTCCGGGGCACCGGGAGAAGGCCTGAGCGTGTCGGTGACCAATGGACCATCCGCCCCGGCCTCCGAGGACGGAGCGTCCACCGCGGCGGGCTCCGGCCAGGGGTTGATCGGTCTGTCCGAACGGGTCTCGTTGGCGTTGGGAGACCTGGAGTACGGAACCACCGAGAACGGCGGTTGGAACCTCACCGCCTGGCTACCGTGGACGGTATGAGCGAACGGGACGAACAGCGACGGATCGGCGTGGTGATCGTCGACGACGACGCCCTGGTGCGGGTCGGACTGGTGATGATGATGGGCGGCGCCCCCGACGTGCGGGTGCTGGCCGAGGCCGAGGACGGCGGTCAGGTGGAGGAGCTGGTCCGCGAGCACTCTCCCGACGTGGTGCTCATGGACATCCGGATGCCCACCGTGGACGGGCTCACCGCCACCGAACGGCTCCGGGCCGTGCCGGACGCGCCGGAGGTGCTGGTGCTCACCACCTTCGACGCCGACGAACACGTGCTGCGGGCCCTGCGCGCGGGTGCTGCCGGGTTCCTGCTCAAGGACACCCCACCGGAGGAGATCGTGGAGTCGGTCCGTCGGGTGGCCCGTGGTATTCCGGTGCTCTCCCCCGCCGTGACGCGACGGCTCATACACCGGGTGGCGCACGGCGACCACAGCGAACGGGCGGACCGGGCCCGACGCCGCCTGGCCCTGCTGAACGCCCGCGAGACCGACGTGGCGGTGGCGGTCGGCGAGGGCCGCTCCAACGCCGACATCGCCGCGCGCCTGTTCCTGAGCGTGCCGACGGTCAAGACCCACGTGTCGAGCGTCCTCACCAAGCTGAAACTCAACAACCGGGTGCAGATCGCGCTGTTGGTGCACGAGGCGGAACTGCTGGACTCCGACGGCGAGCGAGACCGGGACTGAGGCTCGGGTTCAGCCGGCGGGTTCGAAGGTCTCGGACACGCGGTCCAAGAGCGCGTGGTTGATCGCCGGGTCCTCCGGGCTCACCAGGAACAGCGCGTAGCCCTTGTCCTCGGTGTGGAAGCCCCGGTTGATGGCGTGCATCTCCCCGTTGCGCCCCTGAAAGGTGAACTCCCAGTCGGCGGCGCTGACGTAGTCGTCGACCCAGCCGCCTTCCAGGTCCTCGATCCCGATCAGCGAGTAACCGGAGAAGTTCCGGCTACCGGTCGGCTCGAAGTCGCGCCAGTCGTCGCCGGCGTCCGGGTTGGGGTTGTCGGTCTGGTCGACCAGCAGGTACCCGCCGTCGGGGTTGCGGAAGTAGACCATGTGCCCGTCGCGGTCGATCTCCCAGTCCTCGGGGACGTCGACGGCGAATCCGCTGGAGTCCTCGTGCCGGGTGAGGAAGTCCCAATCGTCCTCTTCCCCCTCTTCGGCTTCCCCTTCCTCCGAGGCCTCCGCGTCGGCCGCCGAGGGTTCCTCCTCCGGCTCGCCCTCCTCGTCGCCCCCGGCGGCGGCCCCATCGGCCTGGTCGGAACCCGGGTCCTCCCCGGCCTCCGATCCCCCGGTGGTCGCGGCGACGTCGCCGGGCCGGTTCGCGCTGACGTAGACGGTGGTGATCGCCGCTCCGACCAGCAGGACGAACGCGAGCGCCGCGGCCACCAGCACTCCGGCGCGGGAGCGTTTCCTCCCGTCACCACGCGGCCTGTTCGACACCGCACCCGACGCGGCCGGGGCCGCGGGCTCCTTCGTGGGGGTGGACGCGGCGGCGTTGACCGTCCGGTCGACCGTGCCCGAGCTCGTCACCGGGTTCCACTCCGGCTCCTCCTCGTTGGCGGTCTCGGAGGGAGCGTCGTCCGCCGGCACGGGCGCGACCAGGGCGGTGGCGGCGAGCGAGGGAGAGGCCCTCTCTCCGTCGCGGACGCCGAGCAGCAGGGAACGGACCTCGGTGACCGTCGGGCGGTCCTCGGGTCGCTTCTCGCACAGGGCCTCCAGGATCGGCCGCAGCGCCCCCGCGTTGGGGGTCTCCGGGAGGTCCTGGGTGACGATGGCCGTCAGGGTGGCCATCGGGGTGGGCCGGTCGAAGGGCAGGGTTCCCTCCACCGCCTGGTAGAGGGTGATGCCCAGGGCCCACATGTCCGAGGCGGGGGTGGCGGAGCGACCGTGCGCGATCTCCGGCGCGAGGTAGCTCGGCGAACCGATGAGCAGGCCCGTGCTGGTCAGGTGGGTGGAGCCGTCCAGGTGCGCGATACCGAAGTCGGTCAGGACGGCCCGGTCGTTGCCCGCGATGAGCACGTTTCCGGGCTTGATGTCGCGGTGCACGATGCCGTGGCCGTGCGCCTCGGCCAGGCCGGCGGCCATCTGCTCGCCGATGCTCGCGGCCCGCTCGATCGAGATCGGCCCCCGGTCCCGGATGACGTCACCCAGGGACGGGCCGTCGACGAGTTCCATGACGATCCACGGGCGGCCGTCCTCCTCGGCCACGTCGAACACCGTGATGATGGTCGGGTGGCTGAGCTGGGCGGCGCTGCGCGCCTCGCGGAGCATGCGGGTGCGCAGGACCTCCACCTCGTGCGCGGGGAGGTTGGGCGGGGTGGTCAGCTCCTTGACCGCGACCGGTCGGTCGAGCAGGGTGTCCGTCCCACGCCAGACGCGTCCCATTCCACCCTCGCCGATGACCTCGTCCAGACGGTAGCGGTTGACCAGGACACGGCCGGGGTCGGCTTCCGAACTGTTCATGTTTCGCATTCCTCGGGAGGGTCCGTGCGGGACGGGCAGGAGCGTGAGCGGGGGTGGGGCGCGGGTGTGGGGGACCAAGACGAGTGTAGGAGCCGCAGGGCCCGTTCGTGTGCTTCCCCGAAGGTGCGAACAGTGTCCCCACCAGGCGACAGATCCGGCCAAATCACCCTTGACGTGCGAAGGACCCGCCGGGATCCACTTGGCCGAATCCCGGCGGACGAGGAGTCCTCGGACGTGTTATCGCAGGTCGTGAGCCGCCCCGGGGCGGCGGCGAAGCCGTACCGGCAGGGCCTCGACCCCGGCGCCGATGATGGACGGCGACGCGGTCAGCTCCGCCTCGTCGACCGCGAGGTCGAGTTCGGGGAAACGCTCGAACAGGCGCGGCAGGACCTCGTTGACCTCCACGCGGGCCAGGTTCGCGCCCAGGCAGTAGTGCCTCCCATGGGAAAAGGTCAGGTGCGAGGAATCCTCGCGTGTGATGTCGAACTCCCCGGCGGTGGCGCCGTAGCGTTCCTCGTCCCTACCGGCCGAGGCGTAGCCGATCAGCAGCGGTTCCCCCGCGGGGACCTGGACGCCCGCCAGGTCGATGTCCTCGGTGGTGTAGCGCATCGGCACGAACTCGCCCGGTCCGTCCCAGCGCAGGACCTCCTCGATCGCCTTGGGCCACTCGACCTCACCCTTGCGCAGTAGTTCGAGTTGGCCGCGGTGGGTGGTCAGGGCCCGCACGGCGTTGGTGATGAGGTTCATCGTGGTCTCGTAACCGGCGCTGATGAACAGCACCAGGTTCCAGATGAGCTCGTCCTCGGTGAGACGGTCCTCCTCGTCCCGGGCCGCGATCAGGGCCGTGGTGAGGTCGTCCCCGGGTTCGGTGCGCTTGGCCGCGACCAGGTCGGTGAGGACCCCCCACATCTCGAAGAAGACGCCCATCGCCTCTTCGGGGGTGACGCTCTGGTCGAAGAACACCCCGGCCAGCCGGTGCAGCTTGGGCCGGGTCTCCTCGTCCACCCCGAACAGGTCGCTGATCACGGTCAGCGGCAGGGGCCGGGAAACCAGGGACTTGAGGTCGACGGTCCCGTCCTCGGACTCGGCCGCCGCGCGTTCGAGGTCGTCGAGCAGGGACTCGACGATGCCCACGATCGCCGGTCGCAACCTCTCGACCCGGCGCGGGGTGAACGCCTTCGACACCAACCTGCGCAGCCGGGTGTGGTCCTCCCCGTCCTTGGACAGCATGTTCTCGTTGATGATCCAGGAGATCAGCGGCCAGTCGGTGGGGATCTCACCGGCGTTGAACGCCTTCCAGTACTCCTTGTTCTTCTGGACGCGCGGGTCGGCCAGTGCTTCACCGACCGCCTTGTGGGTGGTCACGACCCACGCGTCAACCTCACCAGGAAGCTCGACAGGGACGACAGGGGCGACCTTCCGGAGGTGGGCCGCCTGGGCTCGGAGGTTTCCGGGGGCGAGTCGGACTCGTTCCAAGGTGTTCCTTCCACTCGGGGGGTGAGAGGGGCTTTCGGAGGGAAACTCACGGGAAGTCGGACGGGCGCCCAGGACAGGGCGGACAGTCGCCAACGCAGATCCTCCGAGGGCACGGCCTGGCGCAGCCCGGGGAGTCGGTCGAAGAGGGTGCGCAGGGCGATCATCGTCATGGTGATCGCCTCCTCGCGGGCCGGACAGCGATGGGCGCCGGCACCCCAGGCCACGTGGGCCCGGTTGCTCGTGTCCACCATCTCCGCCGCGTTCTCCTCCACGTAGAAGCGGTTGGCGGCCGCGAAGCCCAACAGGATCGGCGATCCCTCCTCGATCACACGGCCGGCGCCCAGCGGAACGTCCACCCGTGGATAGATGACCGGGTAGTTGGTGATCGGGGGGTCCTGCCACAGGACACGGTCGATGGTGTCGGTCAGGACGGTGGGTGAGGGGGCGCGGTCGCCCGCCAGGTTGGGGTCGGCCAGGAGGGCGCGCACACCCGAGTCGATGAGGTCGGCGGTCGGCTCGTTGGCCGCGGCCACCACCAGGAGGAGCTGCATGATCACCTCCTCGTCGCTGAGCGCGGCGCGGTGCTGGATCAGCCTCGTGGTGAAGTCGTCGCCTGGTTCGCGGTGCTTGGCGGTGACCACCTCGGACAGGGCGCGCTCGGCCTCGGCGTTGGACCTCTCGGCGTCGACGCCCAGCCAGAGGTTGCGCATGGCCTCGACGAAACGCACCCCTTGGTCGTGGTCGAAGCCGAAGAGGTCGTTGATGACCAGGAGCGGCAGCATCCGCGCGTACTCGTTGAGGACGTCGGCCTCACCGCGTTCGCAGAACTCGTCGATGAGTCCGTTCGCGTACCGTTCGGTGGCCTCGGCGAACCGCCGGGAGGTGATGGCGCCGAGCCCGTCGGTGATGGCTCTCCGGTAGCGCTGGTGCTCACTGCCGTCGACGAAGAGGGCGTTGGGCCGCGGGGCCATCATGGGCAGCACCGAGGCGTCGACGCCGACGCGGCCCTCCTTGAAGTCCTTCCACAGGCGGGCGTCGTGCCCGAACCTGGTCTCGTCCCTGGACCAGGAGATGAGGGTGGCGTAGTCGGTGACCAACCACCCGTGCACACCGGGTTCCAGTTCCACCGGGACGACGGGTCCGTGGTCGTCCCGCATCGCCGCGTACACGGAGTACGGGTCCGGGTGGGGTTCGTCTTGGTACAGCTTGGCTCGTGGGCATCCGGAAGACACGGCGGACCTCTGCTGGGGGGTAGACAGCGGAGCACGACCGCGTCGTCACGCTCCAGGGTTCCGCGTGAACACTAACCTCTCTCCTCACGGGTGACGAGGAGGTGGGTGCGCCCGCCTCGGGCGCACCCCACGTCATCAGCCGTTACGCGGTCGGCTCTCGTCCGGGTCGAGCGTGTCGTCGCTCAGCGGACGGAAGCGGCGCAGCCTTCCGCTGTTGCTCACCACGAACACGCTGGACAGGGCCATCGCCGCGCCCGCGAGCATCGGGTTGAGCAGACCCGCGGCGGCCAGCGGCAGCGCGGCGGTGTTGTAGGCGAACGCCCAGAACAGGTTGCCCTTGATGATCCCGAGCGTGCGGCGGGACAACCGGACCGCGTCGGCGGCGGCCCGAAGGTCGCCACGGACCAGGGTCAGGTCACCGGCCTCGATCGCCACGTCCGTGCCGGTGCCCATCGACAGTCCCAGGTCGGCCTGGGCGAGGGCGGCGGCGTCGTTGATCCCGTCGCCGACCATCGCCACGACGCGTCCCTCCGACTGGAGTCGGCGGACCTCCGCGACCTTGTCCTCGGGCATCACCTCGGAGATGACCTCCTGGATGCCGACCTCGGCGGCGACGGTGCGGGCCACGGCCGCGTTGTCACCGGTGAGGAGGATCGGGTCCAAACCCAGGTCACGGAAGCGTCGGACCGCCTCGGCGCTGGTGGGCTTGACCGTGTCGGTCACGGTGAGGACCCCCCGTGCCCTGCCGTCCCAACCCACGGCGACGGCGGTGCGCCCCTGCGACTCGGCCTCCTTGAAGGCCTGTTCCAGCTCGTCGGGCAGCTCTTGGGACCACTCGGCCAGCAGGGCGGCCCTGCCCACCAGGACGGCGTGGCCGTCCACGGTCCCCTGGACGCCCCGGCCCTCGATGTTGGCGAAGTCCTCGGGGGTGGGCAGGTCGCCCACGCGCACGGTGGCGCCGGTGGCGATGGCCCGGGCGATGGGGTGTTCGGAGGCCGATTCCAGGGCTCCGGCCAGTCGCAGCACCTCGGCCTCGTCCTCGCCGTCGCCGACGGTGACGTCGGTCAGGGCCATCTTCCCGGTGGTGACGGTGCCGGTCTTGTCCAGCACCACGGTGTCGACCCGTCGGGTGCTCTCCAGTACCTCCGGGCCCTTGATGAGGATGCCCAGTTGGGCGCCGCGACCGGTGCCCACCATGAGGGCCATCGGGGTGGCCAGGCCCAGCGCGCACGGGCAGGCGATGATGAGCACGGCGACGGCGGCGGTGAAGGCGGCGCCCACGGAACCCCCGGTACCGAGCCAGAAGCCCAGGGTGGCGACCGCGATCATGATGGCCACCGGAACGAACACCCCGGAGACCCGGTCGGCGAGGCGCTGCACCTCGGCCTTGCCGTTCTGTGCGTCCTCGACCAGACGCGCCATCTGCGCGAGCCGGGTGTCCGAACCGACCCGCGAGGCGCGCACGACCAGTCGGCCGCCGGCGTTGACGGTGGCGCCCACGACGGCGGACCCGGGCGAGACCTCCATCGGCACGGACTCGCCGGTGAGCATGCTCATGTCGACGGCCGAGGTGCCCTCTTCGACCTCGCCGTCGGTGGCGATCTTCTCGCCGGGACGGACCACGAAGCGGTCGCCGACGGCGAGCCGGTCGACCGGGACGAGTTCCTCACGTGCCGCGGCGCCCTGGCCGCGCAGCACGGTGACCTCCTTGGCGCCCAGTTCCATCAGGGCGCGCAGGGCGGCGCCGGCGCGGCGCTTGGAGCGCGCCTCGAAGTACTTCCCGAGAAGGATGAAGGAGGTGACGCCCGCCGCGACCTCCAGATAGATGTTGGCCGCTCCGTCGGTACGGGCGATGGTGAACTCGAAGGGGTGTGTCATCCCCGGGACCCCGGCGGTACCGAGGAAGAGTGCGTACAGGGACCACAGGAAGGCGGCGGCCACACCCAGGGAGACAAGGGTGTCCATGGTCGCGGTGCCCAGCCTGAGGTTCTTCCAGGCGGCCACGTGGAAGGGCAGGGCGCCCCACACCACCACCGGGGCGGCCAGCGCGAGGGAGGCCCACTGCCAGTACGTGAACTGGAGCGCGGGGATCATCGCCATGAGGATGACCGGGACGGAGAGCAGCATGGAGACCAGCGCGCGATCGCGCAGGGCGCGCGTGGGGTCGTCCGGTTCGGCCGCTTCCCGTCCCGGTTCCGCGGTGGGCGCCGTGGCGGTGTAGCCGGCCTTCTCGACCTGGGCGACCAGGTCGTCCAGCGAGGTCGGCTCGCCCTCGAAGGTCACCCGGGCCTTCTCGGTGGCGAAGTTGACGGTGGCGGTGACGCCCTCCATCTTGTTGAGCCGCTTCTCCACCCGGTTGGCGCAGGCCGCACAGGTCATCCCACCGATGGCCAGTTCGACCGGCGCGGATCCGGTGGACGTCGTTCCACCCTTGTTCATGTCCCGCTCCAGGTCATCTCTGCTGTTCCTCGTCGACGTGGTCCCGTGCGTCGTCGGGCGCGTGCTCCACGCTCTGGCTCGGAGGGCCCTCGCCCTCGGGCAGCACGGGACCGACGATGGAGCCGGCCCCGAAGGCCGCCGCGAACACGACCACGAGGCCCACGGTGTAGAGCCCGAGTTTCGTGGTCACGCCCATGTCAGCTCGCCACCTCGTAGCCGGCCTCGTCGATCGCGGCGCGCACGGCGGCGTCGTCGATCGGCCCCTCTCCCGTGACGGTCACCTTCTTGCTCTCCAGGTCGACCTCGACACCGGTGACGCCGGGGACGGCGCCGACCTCCTCGGTGACCGAGCCGACGCAGTGTCCGCAGCTCATTCCCTCGACGGTGTAGACGGCGGTGCCGGCCATGTGTGCCTCCTCGTGTGTTCGTACGTGAGTCGCTCCAACTGAGACCAAGATACCCCCCTGGGGTATACGATTGTCAAACGTCCGTGACGTCCCCTCCGGCACGCGGTCGCCAGGTTACCCCAGGGGGGTACCAAGGAAAGGCAAAGCCCCACCTCGAAAAGGACAGGCCCCCCGGGTGGCCGGACGACACATCATCCGACACCCGAGGGGCCCGTCGCACTCGCTCGGCGCATACCCTCCCCCGGTTCCCCGAGGCGGGTCGCCGGAGCTAATCGGCCTTCAGCTCCAGGCGGGCCACCACCCGCTCGCTCAGGTGATGTGGGGCCAACGTGAACCCGGATCGACGGAACATCTCCACGGTGCCGGTGTAGACCTCGGCGCTGGGGGCGCGGCCGCCGGCGGTGTCGACCGGATAGGCCTCCAGCACTCGGGCGCCGTTGGCGCGCGCGTACTCGATGGCCCCGTCCAGAAGACGACTGCCCTGCCCACGTCTACGGCGGCGCGGCGGCAGCCAGAAGCAGACCAGGGACCACACCCCCGGCTCCTCCGGGTCGGCGGGGCGCAGGGTCCGGGAACGAGACAGTCGGATGAAGTCCTCCCGCGGGGCCACGGACACCCAGCCGCAGGGGCCGTCCTCGTCGTAGGCCAGCAGCCCGGGCACCCGCCCGTCCAAGGTGAGCCGCTGCAACTCTTCCTTGTTGTCGCGACCACGCATGGACCGCTCACAGGAGACGCTCGCCGTGTGATCCTTGGCCCGCCTCCGAAAGAACGTGCACCAGCAGTGCCCGTAGGCTCCCGTCGGACCGAACAGGTTCTCCAGGTCGTTCCACCGCTCGGCGGTGGCGGGCTCGATTGAGACGATGGACATCGGACTCCCTCGCGAGACACAACTCTGACCGCCACATGTGATGAAGCACACTAGCGGTGATCCGCTGTGACCGAAAGAACACAGATGCCCGATAACGCCTACTGTTAGGGGTTTATGCGCATTTTCAACAGAATCGAATGGCAACCAGAACGCCGTGGGGCGCATCCAAGACATCTCGGATGCGCCCCACGGAACGTCGCACCGGCGTTTCGAGGTCCGGTGGGCGTCAGGAGTCGACGGGCTCCTGTTCGCGCCGAGCCGTTCCCTCCTCGGGTGCCCAGCACTCCACGCCCCGCACGTCCGGCAACCGGTCCCGAGTGAAGACCGGGTCGATCCCCTGGCGACGCTGCTCGTTGTAGTCCTTGAGCAGGCGGCAGGCGATCACCGTCAGCGGGGTGATCGCGATCAGGTTGACCAGCGCCATCAGACCCATGGTCGTGTCCGCCAGGGTCCAGATCAGGTCGATCGAGCCCAGGCAGCCCAGGAAGGTGGCGACCAGGAAGACCACCTTGTACACGAACAGGACGGTCCTGTTCTCGCTGAGGTACTCGATGTTGGACTCGCCGTAGTAGTAGTTGCCGAGCACCGAGGTGAACGCCACCAGGAAGATGATGAGCGTCATCAGGTGCAGCGCCCACGGGCCCAGCATCGACATCAGGGCCATCTGGGTCATGTCACCCTCCAGCACACCGTCGAAGGTGCCCTGGTAGCCCAGCAGGACGATGAAGGCGGTCACCGAGCAGACCACCAGGGTGTCCACGTAGACGCCGAGGGTCTGCACCAGGCCCTGCTTGACCGGGTGGGTGACCGAGGCGCTGGCCGCGGCGTTGGGCGCCGAACCCAGACCGGCCTCGTTGGAGAACATTCCTCGCCGCACGCCTTGGATGATGACCACGCCCAGCGCCGCCGCCGCGAACTCGCCCAAGCCGAAGGCGTTCTCGATGATCGACATGAACATGCCCGGCACCAGCTGCCAGTTCATCACCATGATGATCAGGCCGATGACGACGTAGATGGCGGCGAAGACCGGGATGAGGGCCTGCGCGGTGTTCGCGATGCGGCGGACGCCACCGAAGATCACCAGGCCGGTGAGGAACACCAGCAGCACACCGATGATGGCGGAGAGGACCGGACCGGTCGCCACACCCAGTTCCCCGGCCGAGTTGGCGACAGTGTTGGTGATGGTGTTGCTCTGCACCGCGTTGAACACCATCGGGAAGGTGATGATGAGGATGACCGCGAACACGATGGCCAGCCAACGCTGTCCGAGGCCGCGTTCGATGTAGTAGGCGGGGCCACCTCGGTACCCCGCGGGGTGGCGGACCTTGTACAGCTGCGCGAGCGTGGACTCCACGAAACTGGCGCCGCACACCACGATGGCCATCGCCCACATCCAGAAGACGGCGCCGGGACCGCCCAGGGAGATGGCGATGGAGACGCCGATGATGTTGCCCGTACCGATCCGGGCGGCGGCGGAGATGAAGAAGGCCTGGAGTGAGGAGACCGCCTTCTTCCCGTCCGGCGCGACCTCGGGCTTGCTCTTCAGTACCCGGAACATCTCCGGGAACATACGGAACTGCACGAGGCCGGACCGGATGGTGATGTAGAGGCTCACCAGGATCAGGAGCGGGATGAGGATCCACGCCCAGAGGAAGTCGTCGTTGAAAACGCCGACCATCTCGGTGAGCCGAGCGTCCAGGGCGGGCGCTGCGTCTGCGAGTATCACGAGGGTGGGGCTCCTTTGCTCCAAAGAACGGACAACCGAAACCCCATGCCCGCACAGTGGGACAGAACACCGCACCACGCGCAATGACGCACGATGGTGACCGTTCCGTTACCGACGTCGGGAACCCCGGGTTCAGCCCTCGTGCACCAGGTCCGCGTAGTCCGGGTTGCGCTCGAAGAAGGTCTGAGCGAACGGGCAGATCGGCACGACCTTCAGGTGGCGCCCACGGATGTGGTCCAAGGACTCCCTCATCAGCGTGCTGGCCACGCCCCGCCCCTCGAACGCGGACTCCACCTCCACGTGCGGCAGGGCCAGCACCCCTTCGGCGATCAGGTGGTAGGCGGAGAACCCGACCACCTCGCCGTCCGCGCTCACCTCGTACCGCGAGCGCTCCGGCACGTCGACGACGGTCAGTTCCATTGCCACTACCCCAAGTTCGCGCGTTCGTCGCGCACCTGTCGTGCGCGTGATGGGTCCCACAGGAGAACACGTTCCCATACCCACCACACGCCCACACATCGGGTCACCGAACGGGTCGGTGACCTCCCGGGCCCGCCTCGGTGCCCCCACCGGGGCGGGCCGGAGCGTCGGTGCGCGCCCGTGGCGACCCTGCCCGATCACCAACCGCGTCGGGTGGCCCGCTCGGCCTGACCGGCGGCGGCCGGGTGCGGGTCCCGCGTGCGGTAGACGACGTAGGGACGGAACAGGTAGCCCACGGGTGCGCTGAAGGCGTGCACCAGGCGGGTGAAGGGCAACAGCGCGAAGAGCCCCAGCCCCACGAGCGCGTGCAACTTGTAGGGAGCGTCGGCGGCGGCCATGGCGTCCACGTTCGGCCGCAGGATCCAGATCGACCGGAACCACGGCGACACCGTTTGTCGGTAGTCACCGGTGTGCCCGCCCGAGAGCTCCACGCCCGCGAAGTACAGGGTCATCCCCAGACCGGTCACGATCGCCGACACCAGCACCACGTACATGAGCTTGTCGTTGCGGGTGGTCGCGCTGAACACCGGCCCGCTGGTGCGCCTGCGCCAGATCAACAGGGCGATCCCGGAGAGCGTGCAGAACCCGGCGATCGCCCCGAGCGACAGCGCGCTCACGTGGTAGAGCCCGTCGGAGATGCCGATCGCCCGGGTCCAGGACTCCGGGATCACCAGCCCGACCACGTGCCCGACGATCACCACCAGCAGCCCGAAGTGGAACAACGGGCTGCCGATCCGCAGCAACCGGGACTCGTACAGTTCCGAGGAGCGCGTGGTCCAGCCGAACCGGTCGTAGCGGTAGCGCCAGATCAGTCCACCCACGACGAGCACCAGCACCACGTAGGGCAGCACGCCCCACAGCAACAGGTCCACGGAATCGTTCACCGCTTCCTCCCGCTCACGTCCGTCAACGGAAGCGGGACCCGTGGCCGCGCACCGTAGGGCTCCATGCCCACGTCCTCCGCGGGCGGTCCCTCCGCGGCCAACCGGCGGGCCCGTTCGGCGTCGGCCCGGCGGGGCGCCGGGAGCGTGTGCCGGATCGCCTCCACCACACGTACGTAGGGCGTTCCGTGTTCGCGCAACGCCTCGAACAACAGGTCGAGACCGGCCCGGTGGTTCACCAACAGTTCCTGTCCCACGTCGGAGTCGCCCCTGGCCGTGAACTCCAGCATCACGGCGAGGTGGTCGGGCAGCTCACGGGCGTGCACCCGCCAGCCGCACTCCGCGTAAGCCCGTTTGATCTCCGCCAGGGCGTGGCCGCGGCGTCGGGTGTCCCCGTCGGTGTAGTAGGTCATGTGCAGGGCCCTGCGGCGGCGCAGGTCGAACACGTCCACGTAGTGCGCGCACAGGTCGAGTTCCGGCGTGCTGGAGGCGTGTTCGCAGAACTCCAGCAGTTCGGTCCGGGCGGGGCCCTTGGGCAGTTCGGCGACGGCGCGCGCCACCAGTGGGAGTCGTTCGAAGAATTCCTGGTCCGGGTAGCCGAGCAGGACCGAGGCGGACTGGTGGGTCACCGCCCGCCTGTGGGTCCGGCGCGCCTCACGTCCCGCGCCCAGCCAGCCGGCCCGCGCCCCGTCGTCGTTGTTCGTACCGTCGGTGGTGGTGCTCATGATCGACCCCTTACACGGGACCGGGGTTCCCGCCCCGCCCGTTGTCGGTACCGTCGTCCTTCTGGGGTGGAAAGAGTCCGTCGGGGCGGCCGTTGCCGTCCCAGTTCAGCAGGTTCACGCGTCCGTCGGTGACGGAGTGGTGTTCGCCGGTCTGCCGGTCCTGGAGCGCGTGGAAGGTCTCCACCGTCGCCTCGTTCGGACGTCCCGACGCCTCGCCGAAGGGCACCTCGCCCATCCCGCCCATGCCGGGGCCACCGTCGAAGTCCAGACTGCAACCGACCTCGTCGATGACGCCGCGGTCGGCCTCATTCACCCCGTAGGCGGTGGGGATGACGTAGCGCTCGTCGTACTTGGCCAGGGCCAGTAGCCGGTACATGTCCTCGATCTCGGTGCCGGTCATCCCGACCGCGGTGGCGATGGACTCGTCGCGTTCCTGACCGAGGTTGATCCTGCGCATGTAGGAACGCATGGCGGCGAGCCTGCGCAGGACCAGGTCGACCGGAGCGGTGTCTCCGGCGGTGAACAGTTCGGCGAGGTACTCGACGGGGATGCGCAACGCGTCGATGGCGCCGAACAGGTTGCCGTGCTCCTCCGCGTCGTGCCCGGTCCGGGTGAGGGTGTCCACCACCGGCGACAACGGCGGGATGTACCAGACCATCGGCATCGTGCGGTACTCCGGATGCAGCGGCAGCGCCACCCGGAACCGCTTGGCCAGCGCGTAGATGGGCGAGCGGGCCGCGGAGTCCATCCAGCGGTCCGGGATGCCGTCGCGGCGGGCCGCGGAGCGCACGGCCGGGTCGTTCGGGTCGAGGAAGACCCCCAGTTGTGCCTCGTAGAGGTCCTTCTCGTCCTCGACCGCGGCGGCCTCACCGACCCGGTCGGCGTCGTAGAGGACGACCCCCAGGTAGCGCAGCCGGCCCACACAGGTCTCGGAGCAGATGGTGGGCATACCCACCTCCACGCGCGGGTAGCAGAAGGTGCACTTCTCGGCCTTGCCCGTCTTGTGGTTGAAGTAGATCTTCTTGTACGGGCAGCCGGTCACGCACATGCGCCAGCCCCGGCAGCGGTCCTGGTCGACGAGGACGATGCCGTCCTCGGCCCGCTTGTACAGGGCGCCGCTCGGGCAGGTGGCCACGCACGTCGGGTTGAGGCAGTGCTCGCAGATGCGCGGCAGGTAGAACATGAAGGTGTCCTCGAAGGACAGCTTCACCTTGTCGCCGAGTCTGCGCACGATCGGGTCCTGCGCGGCGAGTTCGGGACCACCGCCCAGGTCGTCGTCCCAGTTGGCGCTCCACTCCACCTTCATCGGTCTGCCGGTGAGCGCCGAACGCGGGGACGCCACCGGGAAGTCGTCGCCCAGGGGCGCGTTGATCAGGGTTTCGTAGTCGTAGGTCCAGGGCTCGTAGTAGTCCTGGATCGACGGCATCAGCGGGTTGGCGAAGATCGTCGCCAGGCGCTTGATGCGCCCACCGGAGCGCGGGACCAGTTTGCCGTTGGGCCTCCGTTCCCAGCCGCCCTTCCACCGTTCCTGGTCCTGGTAGGTGCGCGGGTATCCCTGCCCGGGTCGGGTCTCGACGTTGTTGAACCACGCGTACTCGACCCCGCTCCGGTTGGTCCACGCCTGCTTGCAGGTGACCGAGCAGGTGTGACAGCCGATGCACTTGTCGAGGTTCATCACCATGGCGACCTGCGCCATGACCCGGCCGATCGGCCGCTTCCCCTCGTGTCCCGTCTCCGCCCGGGCAGAGACCCCCGCCGGTCGGGGTGGTCGGGTGTCCGCCATCAGTAACGCACCTCCGTCGTCCGTTTCCGCACGACCGTGACCTCGTCGCGCTGGTTGCCCGTCGGGCCGAGGTAGTTGAAGGCGTAGGTGAACTGCGCGTACCCGCCGATGAGGTGTGTCGGCTTCACGAGCAGTCGGGTGAGCGAGTTGTGGATGCCACCGCGCCTACCGGTGGTCTCCGTCTTGGGCACGTCGATGGTGCGTTCCTGGGCGTGGTACATGTACACCGTCCCGGTCGGCATCCGGTGCGAGACCACCAGACGTGCGGCCACCACACCGTTGCGGTTGATCGCCTCGACCCAGTCGTTGTCGACGGCCTCGATGGCCTTGGCGTCGGCCACGCTCATCCAGATGGTGGGACCACCCCGGGACAGGGTCTGCATGAGCAGGTTGTCCTGGTACTCGGAGTGGATCGACCACTTGGAGTGCGGCGTCAGGTAACGCACCACCACCCCCAACCGCCCGGTCGGGCCGATCCGTGGTTCCCCGAAGAGACGGCCGACGTCGAGCGGCGGCCGGTAGACCGGCAGGGCCTCGCCGAACTCGTGCATCCAGTCGTGGTCGAGGTAGAAGTGCTGGCGCCCGGTGAAGGTGTGCCAGGGCTTGTCGTGTTCGAGGTTGATGGTGAAGGGCGAGTAGCGGCGGTCCGACGACTCCTTGCCCGACCACTCCGGGCTGGTGCCCACCGACGTGGGCCCGCGCTTGGCGTCGTCGAAGACGACCCGGCGACCGGCGGCGTGGTCGATCAACTCGTCCATGTCGGTGCCGGTGCGCGCCGCCAGACGCTCGAAGCCCTGGGCGGCCAGACGACCGTTGCTGGTGCCCGACAGCGCCAGGATCATCTCGCAGACCTTGACGTCGGTGTCCAGGGAGGGCCGCCCGTCGGCGACACCGCCGCGCACGACGCCGTTGCGTTCGCGCAGCCACTCCACCTCCTTGTCGGGGGTGAAGAACACCCCCTTGACCGGGAGCCCCTTGCCCTCGGCGAGTGGTCCGAGCGAGGCGAGCTTCTGCGCGATCGCCGAGTAGTTGCGGCGGACCGGCACGATCCCCGGCATCGTGCTCCCCGGGACCGGGCGCTCCCCCGTGACCTTCCAGTCCCTGGGCACCCCGTGCGCCTGGGCCAGCTCGCCCGGGGTGTCGTGCTGGTGGGGCACGGCCACCAGGTCGGTGACCTCACCGAGGTGGTCGGCGGCCATCGCGCTGAAGACCTTCGCCAGGGCGTGGAAGGTGTCGAAGTCGGTGCGCGTCTCCCACGGTGGGTCGATCGCCGGGTTGAAGGCGTGCACGTAGGGGTGCATGTCCGTGGTGGACAGGTCGTGCTTCTCGTACCAGGTGGCGGCCGGCAACACGAGGTCCGACAACAGGGTGGAGCTGGTCATCCGGAAGTCCAAGGTGAGCAGCAGGTCCAGCTTGCCCTCGGGGATCTCCTCCCGCCAGGTGACGTCCGCGGGCCGGTGTTCGGGACCGGCCGGTTCCGCCTGAAGGTTGGAGTGGGTGCCGAGCAGGTGCTTGAGGAAGTACTCGTCGCCCTTGGCCGACGAACCGAACAGGTTGGAGCGCCACAGGGTGAGGGTGCGCGGCCAGTTCGCCGGGTCGTCCGGGTCTTCGACGGCGAACCGGAGGGTGCCGTCGACGAGCTGGTCGACGACGTACTCCGCGGGGTCCCTGCCGAGTTCGACGGCCTCCTTGCCGAGCTGGATCGGGTTGCGGTCGAACGTCGGGAAGGACGGCATCCACCCCATTCGGGCCGAAGCCGCCACGAGGTCCGCGGTGTGCTGTCCGCGCACCCTGCCCGGGCCTAGCGGCGACATGAGCGCGTCGGCCCGGTAGGTGTCGTAACGCCACTGGTCGGTGTGCGAGTACCAGTAGGAGGTTCCGGCCATGAACCTCGGCGGGCGCGCCCAGTCGTTCCCGGACGCGTACGTCGCCCAGCCGGTGGCGGTGCGGCACTTCTCCTGACCCACGTAGTGCGCCCAACCACCGCCGTTGACCCCCTGGCAGCCGGTGAACAGCAACAACGCCAGGAAGGCGCGGTAGGAGTTCTCACCGTGGAACCACTGGTTGGTGCCGGCGCCCAGCACGATCATGGCGCGGCCACCGCTGGCCTCGGCGGTGTCGGCGAACTCGCGTGCGATGCGCACCGCGCGTTCCGCGGGCACCGAGGTCAGTGTCTCCTGCCAGGCCGGGGTGTAGGCGGCGTCGGGATCGTCGTAGCCGGTGGGCCAGGTGCCGGGCAGCCCCGGGCGAGACACCCCGTACTGGGCCAGGACCAGGTCGAACACGGTGGTGACCAGGCGTCCGGCGACCCGACGGATCGGAACGCCCCGGATGTCGACCTCGGCCGAACCATCCGGGGTGTCGAACCGGGGCAGCGCCACCTCGGCCACCTCCTCGCCCTCGCCGTAGAAGGTGAGTTCGGGGATCCGGCCCTCCAGGTCCAGGTTCCACCTGCCCTCGCCGTCCTCGCCCCAGCGGTCACCGATCGTGCCGTTGGGGACCACCGGGGCGTCCTCGCCCTCGGGCCACAGGAGCGGCTTCCAGTCCGCGTTCGCGGTGGCGTCGCCACCCGGCAGGTCAGCGGCGGTGAGGAACTTGCCGGGTACCCAACGACCGTCGCGTTGTTCCAGGGCCACCAGGAAGGGCAGGTCCGTGTAGGCGCGCGCGTAGTCCAGGAAGCCCGGCGTGGTCCGTTCAACGAAGCGTTCGCGCAGGATGACGTGGCCCATCGCCATGGCGAGGGCGCCGTCGGTGCCGGGGTGCGGGGCCAACCACTCGTCGGCGAACTTCGCCGCGTCGTTGTAGTCCGGGGAGACCACGACGACCTTCTGCCCTCGGTAGCGGGCCTCGGCCATCCAGTGGGCGTCCGGGGTGCGGGTGACCGGGACGTTGGAACCCCACAGCATCAGGTAGGCGGCGTCCCACCAGTCCCCCGACTCGGGCACGTCGGTCTGGTCGCCGAACACCTGGGGAGAGGCGACGGGAAGGTCGGCGTACCAGTCATAGAAGGACAGCATGGAGCCGCCCAGCAGGTTCACGAAGCGCGCGCCGACACCGTGGGAGACCATCGACATCGCCGGGATGGGCGAGAAGCCGGCGATGCGGTCCGGGCCGTACTTCTTGATGGTGAGCACGTGGGCGGCGGCCGCGATCTCCAGGGCCTCTTCCCAGGTGACGCGGATCAATCCGCCCTTGCCACGCGCCCGCTGGTAGCGGCGGCGTTTCTCCGGGTCGGTGGTGATCTCCTCCCACGCGAGCACGGGATCGCCTAGGCGTCGCTTCGCCTCGCGGAACATCTCGACCAGGACACCGCGCGCGTACGGATAGCGGACCCGGGTCGGCGAATAGGTGTACCAGGAGAACGCGGCGCCGCGCGGACAACCCCGGGGTTCGTACTCGGGCCGGTCCGGACCCACCGAGGGATAATCGGTCGCCTGGGTTTCCCAAGTGATGATTCCGTCTTTGACGTACACGTCCCAAGAACAAGAACCGGTG
The DNA here is from genome assembly GCF_040635885.1 of Nocardiopsis sp. NPDC006832. Classification (NCBI taxonomy): domain Bacteria; kingdom Bacillati; phylum Actinomycetota; class Actinomycetes; order Streptosporangiales; family Nocardiopsidaceae; genus Nocardiopsis; species Nocardiopsis sp. NPDC006832. The sequence continues at coordinate 64,665 of NZ_JBEYLC010000011.1, forward strand.
CAGTTCACACCGTGCGTGGAACGGACCACCTTGTCGTGGCTCCAACGATCGCGGTAGAACACATCGCCTTCACGTCCACCATGCCTGACCTGCGCACGGTTTCCGTCGAGAGGCTCGGAACGGGTCAGATAGTTCCCCATCCGCAGGAGCGCGTCACCCGCCCCGCCATTTTTGCCCTGCGTCGCCATAAGGAAGACACTCCATTTGCCGGCCCGTTACCGCAGCGATGAGGAAATCCCGGAAAATCACTTCCAGCATCGACCACATTCCGTTAATAAATATGCCTGCCACGGGAGTGAAGTCACGTTTCCCACACCGATTCGGGCGACAATCGCAGAATCCGATACTTGGAGGAGCCGCAATGCGCGCGGAAGCCGATGAGACGACCGCCCGTTCCGGGACAGCGGGTACCAACCTCGCGCTGGCGACGGCGGCGTTCGCCCTGACGTTCTGGGCCTGGAACCTGATCGGCCCGCTGTCGCGGACCTACAGCGAGGAGCTGGGACTCTCGCCGACCCAGACGTCGATCCTGGTCGCCTTCCCCGTGCTGGTGGGTTCGCTCGGGCGTATCCCGGTCGGCACCCTGACCGACCGCTACGGCGGTCGGCTGATGTTCACGATCCTCTGTTTCCTGAGCATCGTTCCGACGTTCCTCGTCGGGCTCTCCTCCCACTCCTACGGCATGCTGTTGGTGTGGGGATTCTTCCTCGGTATCGCGGGAACCTCGTTCGCGGCCGGCATCCCGTTCGTCAACGCCTGGTACCGGCCGAACCGGCGCGGGTTCGCCACCGGTGTGTTCGGGGCGGGCATGGGTGGCACGGCGCTGTCCGCCTTCCTGACGCCCCGCCTGGTGGAGGCCCTGGGGCTGTTCACCACCCACCTGCTGATGTGCGTGGCTCTCGCGGCCATGGGCGTCGTGATGTGGGTCTTCGTCCGTGACGCGCCGGAATGGCGACCGCAGACCGCGCCGGCGCTACCGCGCATGCGCGAGGCCCTGAGACTGAAGGCGACCTGGCAGGCGTCCGGCCTGTACGCACTGGTCTTCGGTGGTTTCGTGGCCTTCTCCACCTACCTGCCGACCCTGCTCACCACCGCCTACGACTACGCGCAGACCGACGCGGGCATGCGCACCGCCGGATTCGCGTTGGCGGCGGTGATCGCCCGTCCCGTCGGCGGCATTCTGTCGGACCGGATCGGCCCGGTGAAGGTCTGCCTGATCTCGTTCTTCGGCACCTGCGTGTTCGCCGTGGCGCTGGCCCTGCACCCGCCCGCGGAGTTCCCGGCCGGGTTCACGTTCGTGCTGATCGCCGTGTCGTTGGGGCTGGGTACCGGTTCGGTGTTCGCCCTGGTCGCCAAACTGGTGGAGCCCACCCGGGTGGGCACGGTCACCGGCCTGGTCGGCGCGGCCGGCGGGCTGGGAGGTTACTTCCCGCCATTGCTCATGGGCGTGGTCTTCCAGGCCACCGGCGCCTACACGCTGGGTTTCGTCCTCCTGGCCGTGGTCGCGCTCCTGGTCGCCCTGTACACCACACGCGCCTTTCGCGACGTGTCTTGACGGGCCCCGCGTCATCGGGGCGGGTTCAGATCCCGGTGAGGTCGCGGGCACGGACCAGGACCGCCGAACGGTTGCCGACCTTGACCCGTTCCAGCGCGCGCACGCCCTCGGGCAACCGCACCCGGCGCGTGCGCGCGGTCAGCACGACCACGGAGCGTTCCGGCAGTACCCGCCCCATCGAGGAGAGCAGCCCGTGGACCGGGTCCTGCGGGATGTCGCCCTCCCACCGGGTCATCTCGCCGTAGGGGACGTCGGTGACCACGAGGTCGGCGTCCACCGGCTCGGTGAGGGTGAACACGTCGGCCACGGCCGACTCGTGCGGGAGGTCGCCTCCGGTGACGGCCAGTCCCGCGGCGAGGTCGCGGGCGGCCTCGGCGCGTTCCACGTAGGCGACACGGCCGAAGTCGAGGGCCGAACGGCGTAGCTCGCGCTCGCGTTCGGCCATCCCTTCGGCGGTGAGGAGTTCGAGATTGCGCGCGGCGATGGCGACGGCGTCGGGGTCCACGTCCGAGGCTCGTACGTGGACCAGCAGGTCGCGGTGGAGTAGGCCCAGGACCGTGACCAGGTAACCGCTGCCACAGCAGGGGTCCCACAGGCGGGCCCGCTCGTGGCCGAGGTGCACCATGGCGCGTTGGAGGAGTTCGCTGGCCAATCGGACGGGGAAGCCGGGGAACCCCGGCGCCGACCGCAGAACCTGTCCACTCGCCAGCGCGGAGTGGTCCGTACGCTCGATGGCGTACCGGTAACTCACAAACGTCCCCCGTCCAGACGACAACGTCCCCACAACGCCGAAGGCCCGGTGTCTGAGGGACACCGGGCCTTCGATGATGCGGTCCTGACGGGATTTGAACCCGCGGCCTCCACCTTGACAGGGTGGCGAGCACTCCTAACTGCTCCACAGGACCTCGTTGCGTTCACAACTCTAGCGCGACTTCGGAGTACTTCGTACCGCCGTCGCCCTAAAGTGGTTCGAAAGTACCCGCGACCGACGAGAGGACCTTGCGTGAGCGAGCAGTCCGCCCCGCTTCCCACCGGCCCCGACTCCACGCGGGTGGACCGTTGGCTGTGGGCGGTGCGCCTCACCAAGACCCGCTCCGATTCGGCGCAGGCCTGCCGTGGCGGGCATGTTCGTGTCAACGACCGACCGGCCAAACCGGCCACGACGGTAAAGGCGGGCGACCAGGTGCGCGTACGACTGAACGGCGTCACCCGGATCGTCGATGTGACGCACGTCATCGTCAAGAGGGTCGGGGCGTCCGTCGCGGTCCGCTGCTACGAGGACCGCACCCCGGCCCCACCGCCGGAGGCCCGAGGGCCGGTGATCCGGCGCGATCGCGGCGCCGGTCGGCCCACCAAGAAGGACCGTCGCATGCTGGATCGGTTGCGGTCCGACTTCCCCCCGCCCGCCTGAGCCCTCAGGAGCCCCCTTGTCCGGTATCTCCCCCGCCCTCTTGGCGTCCGGGCGCGACGCCGCCCTGCCCCGCGCCCTCACCCTGGTCCGTTCTCTCCGTTGAGCCAGGGGAGCGGGTGTTCGGCGAGGAAGTCGCGGACGGCGTCGGTCGCCTTGGGCGCCGCCTCGTGCAGGTAGCCGTGGCGGACGCCGGGCAGGACCAGCAGCCGGGCGTTCGGGACGCGTTCGGCGAGCAGTTCGGCGTTGGCCACGGGGGTGAGCTCGTCGTCCTCACCGTGCATCACCAGTGTGGGCGCTTGGACGCGCGGCAACAGCTCCCAGCCGTCGTGCCTCATGCTCGCCTCGTAGTGGCGGCGCTGGGCGCGCAGCGGGTTGCGCGGCACGATCCGGGACACCGTCTCGGGGTTCGCGTCGGCCCACGAGGGTGAGTAGAACAGGTGCGCGATGAGGCCACGCCCCTCCTCGGTGTTGGCCTTGCGCAGGGCGATCGACGCGTGGTGCGGGCGCTCGACCTCGTTGCTCCCACCCGGCGCGGTGGCGCCCAGGACCAGCGCACCGACCCGGTCGGGCGCGATCGCGGCGAGTGTCTGGGCGACCTTGCCGCCCATGGAGAAGCCGTAGACGTGGGCGCGCTCCACCCCTTCCCCGTCCAGGACGGCCAAGGCGTCGTGGACCAACAGCTCCATGCTGTAGGGGCGGTCGAGGGGAACGTCGCTGCCGCCGCTGCCGCGCATGTCCATCAGGATCACCCGGTGACGCTCGGCCAGATCGGCGTACACCCCCTCCCACATGGTGTGGTCGAGGGACTGTCCGTGGATGAGTAGCAGCGGCTCACCCGATCCGTGGACGTCGTACCGAATGCGGGTTCCGTCAGCGGCGGTCGCGTGGTTCACGCCAACGGACACTACCCGACAAAGCACGCCTCACGAGCGGCGTGGGGACCGAGAGACCACGTGGTCCTCGTGCCAGGAACGGTAGGCCGCCCAGCCGAGTACCGCACTGGCCACCAGCATGACGAACACTCCGGACGCCGGCGCCACATCCTCCCCCGGAACGCCCGCCCAGAACCAGGCCACGAAGGACAGGAACGGGACCAGGCCGCACAGCACCATCAGCGTCACGAGCCGGAAGCCGTTCTGCTCGAAGTGACATCCCACCGCGAACCCGATCTGGAGCAGGAGGAGGGCGAGACTCAGGAAGAAGAGGCCGTGCCCCTCGGCGAGCGCTCCCCACAGCACGTCCCAGCCCGTCGCGTAGCCGGACGGATCCAGCGCGCCCACTCCTGCGTCGTTGTAGACGCGGAACCCCCCTCCCTCACGGATCCAGGGCAGGGCCGGAGACAGGAACAGGGCGACGGTGCCACCGAGGAGCGCGGCGGCCGTCGTCCGATCCGACGGGGCGTCACCGTTCAGCCTCTGCAAACGCATCTCCAAGCGGTTGACCCGAACGCGCAGGCGCTCGGTCTCGCTCGGCTGATCCTGGCCGTTGGATCTCACGGAGGGGTCTCCTCGACTCGTCGGAAATGGTCCGTCCACGATCTCGTGTCCGGTGACCGCGAACCAAACCACCCCGGACGAGCATCTCCCCGGATCCCACCATCGGGAGAGGAGCGCGAATGCACACACCCGTCATCGCCGCCGACTCCGACCAGGGGCCTCGGGAACACCAACAGGACGCGTACGCGCACCAGGTAGCCGACGCCTCCGGCGGCTGGCGCGCGTCCCTGGCCGACGGCTTCGGCGAACACCCTCGCACCCGTGAGGCCGCCGTACTCGCCGCCGTCACCGCCATAGAGGCCGGCGGCGAGGCACTGGACGCCGTTCTCGCCGCCACGAGTGCGATCTCCGACGCCCATCCCGGAGCCGACTGTGTGATGGTGCACGCGCGCCAGGACGCCCCCGACGACCCCATCGACGTCGCCTGGGTCGGCGACTGCAGACTCTGGACCTGGTCCCCCGGCGACGGGTTGCGCCGGCACACCCACGACCACACCTTCGGGCAGCGGTTGCGGGACCGGTGGGTGGCGGACGACCTGGCGCGGGCCGGCGACAACGCGCTCACCACCTCGGTCGCCACCGCGGCCCTCGCCGACATCGGCACCGCGACCGCTCCCCCCGCGAAACTGGTGCTGTTCACCACCGACGGGGTCCACGACTACGTCGACGAACTCCTGCTGGCCGAACTGGTCACCGACCACGCGCACACCCCGGACGTCCTGGCCCAGGTGTTGGTGGACGCCGCCCGGGAGGCCGAGAGCGGCGACAACGCCACCGCTATGGTCATCCGGCTGCCGCTCCCGGAGTCGCCCTACCTGTCCCGACAAGAGGTGCTGCTGGACGGCCTGGCCCACGTCGACGGGTTCGACGACGACCAACCCATCCTGCGCCGGCTCGCCGAGGACCGCGCCGTGGGTATCGCCTGCGACCGGTTCCTGCTGCGCGACGGCACCACCTACTGGTGCACGAAGGACTCCGACCACACCGACCACCACGTCAGCTGGCACGGAGTCACCTGGAGCTAGTCGTCCGGCTTCGCGAGGGCCGCGCCCGTTCCGACCAGCAGACAGGCCAGGAAGGCCACCACCGCGCCCGGCCCGGTGACGATCGAGCTCTCGGAGTCGGTCGGCCAGAGGATCAGCAGCAGGAACGGCGTCGGGAACGCGCACACCTGAACGACGACGTGGAGGCGTCCGTCATCCATGACCAACGCGTACAGGGTCAGCGCCAGGATCAGCACGACCGCGACGAAGACGGCGAGGATCGCCCTGGTGTCGGTGATGGCGGCCCCGAACATCTCCCATCCGGTCATCAGGCCCCGGGGCTCCAGCCGCAAGGGAAGATCCTCAGAACCCAGGGTCGGTGAAACGTCGAACCCGGACCCGTCCTTGCGCGGACCGCGCAGCCACGGCAACGCGAGCGAAACGAACAGCACCACGGCACCGACCGCCATGGCGACCGTGCCCAAGCGGAGTCTGCGTTCGTCCGCGTCGAGCCGCCACGTCAGTCGTTCCAGCCGATCCAGCCGCTCGCGGAGCTCCCGGAGTTCGTCGGAGCCTTCCCGTTTCGCCATGGGACCTCCCGTAGGTCAAGGGTCTTCGATCAGGAGATCCCCCTTCGACCCGTTCGGTTCTCGGACCTGGCCTTCCGACATCACGATTCCCAGCGCTCGCCGGTGATCCGCTCGTAGACCTCGATGTACCGGGCCCGGGTCGCTTCCACGATCTCATCCGGGATCTCAGGGCCGGGCGGCGTGCGATCCCAATCGGTCACCGTGCTCGACCAGTCCCGCACGAACTGCTTGTCGAAAGCGTGCTGGGGCCCGCCCGGCGCCCAGTCGTCAGCGGGCCAGAACCGCGAGGAGTCGGAGGTCAGCACCTCGTCGGCGAGCACGAGGGTGCCGTCCGCCGCGCGGCCGAACTCCAGCTTGGTGTCGGCGATGATGATGCCGCGCTCGGCGGCGATCTCGGCGCCACGCTCGTACACGTCCAGGGTCACCGTGCGCAGGCGGTCGGCGGTCTCCTGGCCGATCTCCTCGACGACGTCCGCGAACGTGATGAACTCGTCGTGTCCTTCGGTCGCCTTGGTCGTGGGGGTGAAGATCGGCTCGGGGAGCTTGGACGCCTCCACCAGGCCCTCGGGGAGTTCGATCCCGGAGACGGTGCCCTGCTTCTCGTACTCCTTCAGTCCCAGACCGGCGAGGTAGCCGCGGGCGATCCACTCCACCGGCAGCATGGTGAGCTTTTGGCAGCGCACGGCACGGCCGGCCCATTCCTCGGGCACGTCGGTGGCGGAGACGACGTGGTTGGGCACCAGGTCGGCGAGCTGCTCGAACCACCACAACGACAACTGCGTGAGGATCTTGCCCTTGTCGGGGACGGGGGTGGGCAGCACGACGTCGTAGACGCTCACGCGGTCCGAGGCCACCAGGATGAGGTCGTCACCATCGGCGTAGACGTCTCGCACCTTGCCCGAGTGCAGCAGTTCCATGTCGCTCCTACCTGGAGATCTCGTAGTCGTAGGTGGTCCAACGGCGGGCGACGGAGACGGACCGGCCGAACTCGATCACGTCGCCCTCGGCGTCGAGCACCCAGTTCTGTTTGCGCAGTACCGGGGAGCCCTGCGGGATGTTCAGCGCCGCGGAGTCCTCTTGCGAGGCGACATCGGCACGGAGTTGGTCCTTGCCGGCGGCGGGGGCGAGCCCCGTGGTCTCCTCCACGTACTTGGGGGTTCCCTGGGCCAGCCGTTCCACCTCCAGCAGCAGTGGAGCCTTGGCCGCCAGCTCGCCCTTGAACCAGGACGTACTGACCGAAGAGGGCACGTCGTCTCGGAAGGCGACCCTCCGGCGCCGGATGACGTTGGTTCCCACCGGAACGCCCAGGGCGTCCGCGATCGCTTCAGGGGCCGGCACCAGCTCGGCCGCGTGGATCTCGGCCCGCTCGTGGTCCGCGTAGATCCTGCCCTGGAGGCTGTGCACCACCCGGTCCCGGGCGCTGGCCGCCGCCTGGTCACGGGTGACGATGGTCCCCCGGCCGGGTTCGCCCCGAACCAGACCTTCGGCCTTGAGCACCCCGACGACCTTCGTCGCGGTGGCGAGCGAGATCTTCCACTTGGCGCTGATGGTGCGCACCGAGTCGATCTTCTCCCCGTCGGGGAGGGCACCGGACTCGATCTCGGCCCTGATGTGCTCGGCGACCTGCAAGTAGGGCGGATCGGTGCGTTGAACCTGAGGGGACACGGCCGGCTCCTTGATGGCGAACACGGCAAGCGTACTAGAACGCTAACGTTCGCGATCTAGGACGCCCGAAAGACGATCGATCCTCGCTCAACGCCAAAAAAGCCCGGAGCCAAAGGGCTTCCGGGCTTTGATGCTGGTCGTGATGTGTGGCTAGGGGCGGGGTCGAACCGCCGACCTTCCGCTTTTCAGGCGGACGCTCGTACCAACTGAGCTACCTAGCCGCGGCGCCGATCGGCGACGCTTGCGGTCCTGACGGGATTTGAACCCGCGGCCTCCACCTTGACAGGGTGGCGAGCACTCCTAACTGCTCCACAGGACCTTGTTCAGTTGTCACACCGAGCTGATCGGGCCCGGTGTCTCGCTGCGGTTTCCATTCTGCCAGACGCCCGGCAGTGGTCTGACCGCTTCGTACCCCCAACGGGATTCGAACCCGCGCTACCGCCTTGAAAGGGCGGCGTCCTGGGCCGCTAGACGATGGGGGCCCGTGTAGACGTCCCAAGCATAGGGGAGAATTCCACCAACGCCAAAATGAATGTCCGAGCCGGTCCGGGCCCACATCGCTCAGGGCTTCCGGGTCAGGGCGTGGGTTCCTCTTCCTCTTCCTCCTCGGTCTCGGGCTCATCACCGACGACCCGGTCGGGGTCCTCCTCGATGTGCCGCTCGACCTGCGCGGAAGTGAGTCCGACACCGCCGAGGTCGATGTCGTCGCGCGCCTGGAGGCGGCCGGTCTCGGCGTCGAAGTACAGCACGGACGCCTGGTAGGGCGTGGGCCGGTCCGTGCCGTGATCGAGCCCACTCAACCCGGCACCACCCGTCGAACCCTGGACCAGGAACCTGGTGCCCTCCTGTGTGAGCTCGGTGGACCGCATGTGCTCGTTGCCCGCCAGGGCGAGGGGCACCACCCCGTCGAACGGCCGCGCTTGGACCTGGGTGTGCAGGACCGCGACGTCGACGTCGGTGTCGCCGCCCTCGACCGAGGCCGCCTGCTTCTCCCCGAGCTCCCTCACGTCGGCGTCGTCGGGGTTGAGCCGGGTGGCGTCCGGAACGAACCTGGGGTCGCCGGCGCCGAAGAAGGTGAGTCCGCCGACCTCCTCGGTGTCCCCGTCCAGGACCACCGCGTTGGGCTGGGCCTCCACCGCCCGCTGGGTGCCCACCGAGTCGTGCTGGCCGCGCACCCACACGTAGGGCACGTCGAGCCTGCCGATCTCGTCGGCGAAGACGTCCTCCGCCGCGCTCCCGCGTTCGGTGAGGTCGCCGGAGTCCACGATCACGTCCACCCCGTACTGCTCCCGCAGGGTGCCGATGATGCTCCACGAGGCCGGGTTCAGCTGGATGTCGGACACGTGCAGCACCCGGATGACCGATTCGTCCTCCTCATAGACCGGCAGTGACGAGGTGGCCTGGTAGATCATCGCCACGTTGCCGACGAGTCCGGCGAGCTGTTCCTGGTACTCGGTGAACTGCCCGACGACGTCGTCGACGCTGCCGACCACGGCCGGGGCCTCCCCGATGAGGCCCGTGAATCGCGGTTGGACGATGGCGCTGGGGTTGAACGTCAGAGCCGCCACGCCCCCGAGCCCCGCCAGGACGACGACGGAGGTCACGGTGCTCGCCAGGGCCCGCCAGGCGTTACGGAACAGCAGCAACCCCATCAAGGCCGCGCCGAGGGCCGCCGCGAGGAGCGAGCGCAACACCAGGGCGGTCACGCCGCTGGTGAGGTCGGCTCCGATGCCCGCGGCCATCCTGTCGATGGCCTCCGGGTCGGTGAACATCTCCTGGGCCGCGGAGCTGCGGATCTCGGTGATGGCCGCCTCGATCCGCAGCGGAGCGGCGTGGGTGTCGAAGGCCAACTGCCCGAGGGGGGCGACGTTGACCACCGTCTCCCCGTGCCACTGGGGGCTCAGCGAGAACGTGACGTCCGCGGGGCCGATGGGGGTGACCACCTGTCCGCCCAGCGCCAGGCCGAGCCAACCGCCGAGGAGGCCCGCCACGACGACGCAGCCCCAGCGCCACAGACGCCCGGTGCGCCATCGCGCGAAGGCGGCGCGTGAACGTCCGAGGCTCGCACGGGAGCGGTCGAGGGCACCACGGAGGTCGAATGCGCGGATCTGTGACAACACACCCCCATCATGCCGTCGTCACGGGCCGTTCCCAATGCTTCATCCCGACCAGAGTGTTATGTCTCTTCCTCGCGGCCACCCGAAGGCGCCACAATGACGTGTGTGGTTGAACTGACGCGCAGGGACTTCGAGGAACTGGTGGCCGACGCCCTGGACCAGATCCCGCCCGAGCTCTCCCGACTGATGGACAACGTGGTCATCACGGTCGAGGACGAGTCTCCGGAGGGGCTGCTCGGGTTGTACGAGGGGATCCCGCTCACCGAGCGGGGCGACTCCTACTTCGGGGTGTTGCCGGATCAGATCTTCATCTACCGACGCAACATCTGCGCGATCGCCGAGACACCGGACGAGGTGGTCCACGAGGTGCTGGTGACCGTGGTCCACGAGATCGCGCACCACTTCGGCATCGACGACTCGCGTCTGACCGACCTCGGCTGGGGGTGATCGGTCGGGGGTGATCGGTCGGCGCTACGTCGGAACGCCGTTCCAGGGGGACCACAGACCGTCGACGGAAAGGCCCCCGGGAAAACTCCACTCGCCTCCGAATCGGCGTTCCAGCGCACCCTTTCCCACCCCATTTCACATGGAGCGACCTGGGAGAACAATCCGCGCGTAGACTCGCCGGCACATCGCCGAATCCCATTCGGTGGCATTACCCGGAGCAACGAATCAGATACGAATTTCCCCGAACGACTTGCCAGGCCGCCCACCATCCGGAACCGTTGGTCATTGGGACACGACACAGCGTGATTTCAACCCTGTAACAGTAGGGAGTGCCCCGTGGGCAATCCGAGCATCGACGATGCCCCCGACAACGAGGACCACGAGTCCTCGGCGGCTCAGGAAGCCCGGGAAGACGACTGGCGGAGCAGTTACCGCGACGTCATGGCCATCGGTGAGTTCCGCTCCATGTGGCTCGCCCATGCCCTGTCCGTGGTCGGCACCAACCTGCTGAACATCGCCACCTCGCTGCTGGTCTACCACGTGACCGAGTCCGCGTTCGCGGCCGGAATCACCCTCGCGCTGAACTTCCTGCCACCGCTGATCGGCGGCCCGCTGCTGTCCGGACTCGCCGACATCCTGCCCCGTCGCCGGGTGATGATCGCCTGCGACGTCCTCAGGGCGGCGGTCATCGTCCTCATCGGTGTCCCGGGCATGCCGGTCTGGGCGATCTGGGCACTGATGTTCTTCGTGGTGCTGCCGGGGATCCCCTTCGCCGCCGCACGCGCAGCGCTGCTCACCCAGATCATCCAGGGCGAGCGCTACGTCGCCAGCACCACGATCATCCAGCTGACCGCCCAGCTCGGTATGCTCCTCGGCCTCATCGCGGGCGGCGTGATCGTCTCGTTCATCGGCCCCAACATCACCGTGATGGGCACCGGCCTGTTGTTCGCGCTGTCCGCGCTCATCGTGCTGTTCGGCGTCCGGGCCCGTTCCCTGCCCGAACCGGAGGGGGACGCCGGTGGCGCGGAGGCGCCCAAGCGTCCCGGCCTGCTGTCGATGTTCAGGGACGGCGCGAAGCTGGTCTTCACCGACGCCAAGTTGCGCACACTCGTCCTGCTCGCCTGGCTCGCCGGACTGTACGGAATCCCCTACGGTCTGGCCACACCCATGGCCGACGAGGCGGGTGCCGGCGCGACGGCGACCGGGTTCATCATGGCCGGCGCGTCGATCGGCGCCCTGTTCGGTGGTCTGATCCTCACCCGTCTGGTGCCACCACCGACGCGGATGAGGCTGCTCGGACCGCTCGCCGTATTGACGTCGGTGCCGCTACTGCTGTGGTTCTTCGAGGCGCCACTGTGGCTGATGGTGGTCGCCCTGGCCGTGTGCGGAGCGGCGGGTTCCTACCAGTTCGTCGCCAACGCCGCGTTCGTGCTGTGCGTGCCGCAGGAGGGGCGCGCACAGGCGTTCGGGCTCGCCGCCTCCGGACTTCAGGTGGTCCAGGGGATCGGCATCCTGCTCGCCAGCTACTTCGTGGAGTCCTTCGGCACCGGTCCGGTCATCGCCTGGGCGGGTGTGCTCGGTGTTCTGAGCGCCGCGGTCCTGGCGGCCCGGTGGTCCCGGATGGCCGGGCAGACGATCGCCCGCATGGAGGCGACCGAGTCGGAACGCTCCCCCTAGGAGGAGCGCCCGCCTCCGTCGTCCCCGGCCGTGTCGATCACTGTTCCCCCGAACCGTGGTCCGAGGCGTGGTCACGAACCTCCTCGGTCTCGTGCTCCTCGCGCGGGCACCGGGGGTCCCTCCGGTGCCAGTCCGGGTGTGCCCTCAAGGTCCACATCATCAGTTCTGGCTCTCCTTTCCCTGGAAGTTACGGACGATCTGCTCCAGCAGCGAACGCTGCTCGCTCTGCGACGGCATGATCAGCCAGGCCACGATGTAGACGAACACACCGCTGAAGCCGAGCAGGGTGAAGACGGCGAAGAGGACGCGGATCAGGGTGGAGTCGATCCCCGTGTAGGCGGCGATACCGCCACAGACGCCGGTCAGGAAACGGTCGGATTCGCTGCGTTGGAGTCGCTTGCTCCCGAAGTTCTCGCTCATGGTTCCAGCGTGCCCGTTCCTTGCGACAGTTCCCATCGGGGACAGCCCTGGGCGTCCCCTGACTTCCACCCCCGGCCCTCAGGGGGAGGGTCCTCACCGGAGCGAAAACCCCATAAATGGGACGAAACGTGACGCAAAGGCGTTCCATGACTTGAGCCACACCCCCGGAAAAGAGGGGGCCGGGATCAGTCCGTCGGCCCGAAGGCCTCGCCCAGGTTCACGAACGCCTTCCGGAACAGGTCGCGCGCCGCCTCGATGTCCCCGGCGTCCCCGTAGGGGACCCGCTTCACGGTGTGCCGGGTGACGGACATGGCCGCGCCGGCGATCACCTGGGAACGGAAGTCGTCCTCGGGCGCCCCGGTGCGCTGGGCGACCGCGGTGGCCAGCCCCTGTTCGGCGCTATGGAGGCGACCGAGGAAGACGGGCAGCAGTTGGGGCTCCCGGTCCAGGAGTTCCTTGCGCTGGGTCGCCTCGGCCCGGTGGGCGGCGAGGCCGCCGGGGCCGGCCAGGGAGTTGATGAGGAGGTGGACGAGGTCCTCGGAGAAGTCGCCCGTGGGGCCGCCCGCGATGAACTCCTCCCGGTCCGCCTCGTCCGGGCTGATGGGGGCGTCGCCGATGAGGGCGTCCTCTTTGGTGGCGAAGTAGTTGAAGAAGGTACGGGCGGAGACGTCGGCCGCGGCCGCGATCTCCTCGACCGTCACCTTCTCCAGTCCGCGCTCCAGGGTGAGCCGGACCGCGGCGCCCTGGAGGGCACGCCTCGTGGCCTGCTTCTTTCGCTCCCGCAGCCCCATCGGACCTCCTTGCACACTGCTGATTTTTTCAGGACGCGCAAATATTCTCAACGTGTATTTTTTCACTCGGTCCGACACACGTCGATGAACGTACACGACCCCGCCACCACCCCACCGTCACCGACGCCGACGTGGTCCACCCTGATCGCCCTGGACCGGGCGATCCACGTCGACGAGGACGCCACCGTCCACGGCCGCGCCCACCCCGACGTCCCCTCCCTGGGCTCCGATCGAGGTCAGTCGTCCGACACGTCGAGCAGACCTCGGCGGAAGCCCGCGGCGACCGCGGCCGCGCGGTCGTTGACCCCGAGCTTGGCGTAGATGTGGAGCACGTGCGTCTTTACGGTGGCCTCGCTGACGAACAGGCGGGCCGCGGCCTCCCGGTTGGTGGACCCATCGGCGATGAGCCGGAGGATCTCCAACTCACGGTCGCTCAGGGACACCGAAGGCGAGCGGACCCGACCGACGAGTCGGGTCGCCACCGATGGGGAGAGGACCGTCTCCCCACGCGCGGCCGAACGGACGGCGCGGGTCAGTTCCTCGGGCAGCGCGTCCTTGAGGAGGTAGCCGGTGGCCCCGGCCTCGATGGCCGGGCCGACGTCGCCGTCGGTGGCATAGGTGGTCAGCACCAGCACACGGGACGGAACGCCCAGTCGGGCCAGTTCCCGGATGGCCTCGACACCGCTCGTGCCGGGCATGCGCAGGTCCATGAGGATCACGTCGGGCTCCAGCGACCGGGCCAGTTCGACCGCCCGCGCCCCGTCGGAGGCCTCTCCGACCACGTCGAACCCCGGGTCCGCGGCGAACATCCCCCGGATGCCATCGCGGACCACGGGATGGTCGTCGGTGATGAGAAGGCGGATGGGTCGGTCGGTCACCAGGGTTCTCCTTCGGAAGCGGCCGGAACGACCACGGAGATCGCCGTCCCGACACCGGATTCGGACTCGACCTCCAGGATCCCGGACAGGCCGGACACGCGCTGCCGCATGGACGTCAGACCGAACCCGCCGCGCGCGTGGTCGGACGCGCCGTCGAGACGCGGCGAAGGACACCGCTCGGGATCGAAGCCCACGCCGTCGTCGCGCACGTCCAAGGCGACCACGTCCTCCATGTACGACAGGGTCACCCCGACGCGTTCGGCGTCGGCGTGCTTGGCCACGTTGGCCAGTGCCTCCTGCACCATGCGGAGCAGGGCGGCCTCCACCTCGTCACGCAGGGGCCGGGTCTCCCCGGTGGCGGTGAAGTCCGCGCGCACCCCGTACAGGCGCGACCAGCGGGCGGTGAGGTCGGACAGGGCCTCGGGCAACGCCGCCGACTCCAGGGGCGCGGGGCCGAGCGCGTCCACGGACCTGCGCGCCTCCGTCAGGTTCTCGCGGGCCAGCCGCAGGGCGTTGTCGACGCGGGGCCGCCACTCCCCCGGTTCCCCCGCCCGCTCGGCGGACTGGAGCTGGGTGATGATCCCGACGAACCCTTGGGCGAGGGTGTCGTGGATCTCCCGGGCGATGCGTCGGCGTTCGTCGAGCACACCGGCCTCGCGCGCCTGGACCACCAGTTGAGCGTGCAGCCCCTCGTTCTCCCGGATGGTCTCGCGCAGTCGTCGCACCATCTGCTCGCGTTCGGCGCTGCGTTGCTCGGTGACCTCGCCCAGGTGGCTGAACACCACGACCATCACGACGATGGTCACCACGAACGACAGGCGCAGGAGGAGCGGGCCAGGGGCGAGGGTCAGGGGCCCGCCCATGTACGCGTCGACGGTCACCAGAGCGGTGGCGAGCACCCCCAGGTACCGCCAGGCGTCCTTGAGGAGCCACCAGGAGTACACGTAACCGATGAAGCCGAAGAACCCCGCGAACCAGACGCTGACCACACCGAGCACCGCGATCATCACGATCAGCGCGGCGACGAAGGCGGTCACCACACCCGGTCGGTCGACCCACCCGTGCCGGCGACCGCTCAGCATCCACACCAGCAGGGCGGCGAGCGCCACCAGAGCGAGTGTCCGCGGGCTCGGCCACCGTACGTCGCCGGTGGTGAACGCCAGCACCGTGGAGGCGGTCAACAGGGCGAACGGAGCGACGGCGATGAGCCGCCCCAACCGACGCTCCCGCAGGTCGAGATCGCGCTCCGAGGTGTTCTCCATGCTCACTCCCAGCGGAAGTACCTGGCCGCGAGGGCGCTGAGGACCACCGCGTACGCCGCCATGGTGATCAGGGGCAGCGGTTCGAGGGTCCCATTCGACCAGGCCGAGTGGAAACTCTCCCGCATCGCGCCCAACGGGGTGAACCGTCCGGCGACCGCCAACGGTTCCGGCATGTACTCGGGGGGCTGCATGAGGCCGGCGAGGTAGGTCATGGGGAAGAAGAGCAGCACGCCGAACCCGTTGGCCGACCGCCCGTTCGGGGCGAGCGCCGCGAGGAGCAGACCGATGGCGAAGGTCGACGCCACACCCAGGGCGAACGCCACGGTGAAGGCGGTGCCCGAGGGAGCGACCGCCCCCAGGAACCCCGTGCCCACCACCAGCAGGAGCACGACCGCCAGCACCGTGAGGACGAGCTGGAGCAGGATCTGCACGATGAGCAGGTTCCCCGGGCGCACCGGGGTGACCGAGAGCCGGCGCAGGATCCCGTGTTCGCGGTAGGTGGCCAGGGTGGTGGGCAGCAGGTACACGCCCACCATGGCGATCGCCATGGTGACCGCCATCGGCAGCAGGACCGTGTCCCCCTCGGTGATGGAACCGCCGAACGCCAACAGGATGAACAGGGGGATGAGCAGGCTGAACACGGCGCCGGGTTCGCGGACCAACAGCTTGGTCTCGACGGTGGTGAGCTTGGTGAGGCTCTTCATGATCCGTCCCCGTTCTCCGCGTTCTCCGCGACGCGGAAGGAGTGCCCGGTCAGGGCGATGAAGGCGTCGTCGAGGCTGCGGCCGTCGATGCGCAGATCGGCGACGAGGAAGCGTTCGCGGGCCAGGGTGGCGGTGACCTCGGTGGCGAAGTCGCCGCGGCCCACCAGTTCGACCCGGTCACCGGAACGGGAGACCGAGCCCACCCCCGGCAGGTTCCCGAGCAGGGCCTCCGGTTCCGAGGCCCGTGAAGCTCCCACGTCCATCAGCCGGAACCCCATCCGGTACTCGGGGTCGACCCCCTCGATCAGCCCCGCGAGGGTGTCGAGGGCGACGACGCGGCCACGGTCGAAGACCGCCACCCGGTCGCACAGTTCCTCCACCTCGTCCATGAAGTGGCTGACGAGTACGACCGTCACCCCCTCGGCACGCACCCGTTTGACCAGCTCCCAGGTGGTGCGGCGGGCCTGCGGGTCGAGTCCGGTGGTGAGTTCGTCCAGGAACGCGACCTCGGGGTCACCGACCAACGCCAGGGCGATGAACAAGCGCTGCTTCTGGCCACCGGAGAGTCTGCCGAAGCGTGTGTGGCGCTGCTCGACGAGTCCCCACCGTTCCAGCAGCTCCCGCCAGTCCCTGGGGCGGGAGTAGAAGGAGGCGTACAGATCCAGCGCCTCCCACACCTTGATGGTCTCCGGGAGTCGAGTGTGCTGCAGCTGCACACCGATGCGTTCGCGCAGCTCCCGACTCTGTTCGAAGGGGTCGGATCCGAGCAGCCGGATCGTGCCGGAGTCGGGGCGGCGCAGGCCTTCCACACACTCCACGGCGGTGGTCTTGCCCGCGCCGTTGGGGCCGAGGATCCCGAACACCTCTCCTTCCTCCACGGAGAAGGAGACCCGGTCCAGGACCACGTGATCGTCGTACTTCTTGACGAGTTCGTCGACTTCGATGACTGCCATGCCCACAAGCCTGGTCGGCGCGGGCCTCTCGTGGATCGCCCGCGCGGCCCCTGTTCGGCGCCGATACGGCGGATCCCCGGCATCCACCGTTCGGTGGATGCCCACGAACACGATCGAATGTCGTGGCCCCGCCGTACCCTGGCCCCAGGCAGTGGCTCAGCGATCGGGTCGGGGTGTTCGATGGCAGGCAAGACCGACTTCAAGAAGACCTTCGACGGTTACCGCGCGCGACGGGACCGGTTCAGGATCCTCGACCTTCCGGACCTGAGCTACCTCATGGTCGACGGCCATGGTGATCCGAACACCTCCCCCGCCTTCGCCGAAGCGATCGAGGCTCTCTACCCGGTGGCGTACAAACTGAAGTTCGCGAGCAAGCGCGACCTCGAACGCGACTACGTAGTCCCGCCCTTGGAGGGCCTGTGGTGGGCGGAGGACATGGACGCGTTCACCACCGAACGGGACAAGTCACGCTGGAGCTGAACCCTGATGATCATGGTCCCGGACTGGCTCGACTCGGACGCCTTCACCACCGCCGTCGCACTGGCCGGGGCCAAGACCCCGCCGGCACGCCTCGACGACGTCCGGTTGGAGCCCCTCTCCGAGGGCCGCTGCGTCCAGACCCTGCACGTCGGCCCCTTCGACGACGAGGCGGAGGTGCTCCACCGGATGCACCACGAGTTCGTCCCCGAACAGGGCCTGCGCATGGTGGGCAGGCACCACGAGGTCTACCTGGGTGATTTCCGTCGGGTCGCTCCGGAGAAACGGCGCACCATCCTTCGACAGCCGGTGACCACCTCAGCACCAGGAGCCACCGGAGAATAGGGCTTCGCTGGAGCCCTCAGCGGATCCTTCGGGCCTCGCTACAACATCCGAGGAAATTCGGCCATGGGGGCAACCGGTGAATTCTCTGACCGGAACCGGTCACCGGAATTCACGGCTCGACCCTTTGCGCGTCAAGCTTCTCCATGTTCTTTTATGAACTGGTAAGTAATTAACGACGATCGCGAAGGACACCCATGACCAACATCCCCCGGTCCGGTCTGAACAGGCGTTCCCTCCTGCGCGGGGCCGCCCTCACCTCGGGCGCGGCCATCCTCGGAGGCTCCCTCGGCACACTGGGCGCCACCGCCGCCTCCGCTCAACCGGGCAACCCCATCCAGGCCGCCGCCCCGGAGCTCTACTGGCGCGGCGCCTGGAACGCCCGCGCACCTCGCTCACCCATCCAGGTGCTGGCCAACGCGCCGACCTACATCGTGGTCCACCACACCGCCACGCCCAACAGCACGGACTACTCGCTCGACCACGGACTGAACCTGTCCAAGTCGATTC
Organism: Nocardiopsis sp. NPDC006832; assembly: GCF_040635885.1. Taxonomy (NCBI): domain Bacteria; kingdom Bacillati; phylum Actinomycetota; class Actinomycetes; order Streptosporangiales; family Nocardiopsidaceae; genus Nocardiopsis; species Nocardiopsis sp. NPDC006832. The sequence continues at coordinate 82,943 of NZ_JBEYLC010000011.1, forward strand.
AGAACTACCACATGGACTCCAACGGCTGGATCGACGCCGGCCAGCAGCTCACCATCAGCCGCGGTGGGTACGTGATGGAAGGACGCGACCGCACCCCGGAGGCCATCGCGGCCGGTCAGCACGTCGTGGGCACCCACGTGGCCAACTACAACAGCTCGGCCATCGGCATCGAGAACGAGGGCACCTACACGAGCGCGAGCCCGACCCAGGCCCTGACCGACTCCCTGGTGGAGACCCTGGCCTGGCTGTGCGGCGCCTACGGGCTCAACCCGAGCGCGATCGTCGGCCACCGGGACTTCAACGCCACCGCCTGCCCCGGTGACGTGCTGTACGCCATGCTCCCCGACCTGCGCAACCGGGTCACCCAGACCATGGGGGCGCTCGACATCCCCATCGCCGCCGCTCGTGCCCCGGGCGAGGACGGCCCCACCTACCCGACGGTGCCCGACGACGAGCCGAGCCACGAGTTCTACCACGGTCCCCTCCGAGGCGCGGACGACATCTCCCACTAGCCGACACCCCATGTCGGGGACGTAGAGGACATCACCCCGTTCGGTGTCGCTCTCGCCCATCCCACGGTGCCCACCGTCCCCCGGTGGGCACCGTTTCCCTTCCCACCCGGTTCCGCTGTACGCACGGACTCTGCGCGGCGCCCCGCGCCCACCGACCGCCTGTCCCCCATGAGAGCCACACGCAAGTGTCCACCGCGTGGTGACGACCCCGAAAGCCCGCATCCGTAGCGTTTTCCCCACAGCCGCGGTGATCCGTCCGTGGACTCGGTGAAGGGGAAGAACATGAAGCTGTTCCTACAGCTACTGGCCGTCATGGTGGCCGGTGTCGTCGGTGGTCAGGCCGTCATGCTGGTCGAGGGCGACCCATGGCTCACCCTCGGGCTGGGCCTGCTGACAGCGGTGCTCACGCTGGCCCTCTAGCGGTGGGTGCTCCGCCTGACCAAGGATGTGACCGTCACGGACGTGACCCGCGAGGGTGTCTTCGCGGGTCTTGGCGGGGGGACGCTGGTCGGTGTCCTGCTGTTCGCGTGCGTCATCGTCAACATCGCCTTCCTCGGCCACTACAAGGTCGACGGCATGGGGTCACCGACCGGCGCGGTGGGCTTGTTCGGTTTCATGGCCGCCGCCGCGGTGACCGAGGAGGTGCTGTTCCGCGGCGTCCTGTTCCGGTTCATCGAGAGGGGCGCCGGAACGTGGATCGCGGTGGTGGCGTCCTCGGTGTTGTTCGGCCTGTGGCACCTGCCCAACCCGAACGCGAGCCTGTTGGGCATCGCCATCATCACGGTCGGGGCCGGTGGCCTGCTCGCCGTCGCGTACGTGGCCACCCGCAGCCTGTGGCTGCCCATCGGCATCCACTTCGGCTGGAACTTCGCGGCCTCGGCGATCTTCAGCACCGAGGTCTCCGGAAACGGCACCCCCGCGGGCCTGCTGGACGCCACCACCTCGGGGCCACTGCTCATCACCGGCGGCGACTTCGGGCCGGAGGCGAGCCTGTACTCGCTGGTGTTCCTCGTACTCGCGACGGTGGTGTACCTGTGGGTCGCCCGTCGGCGCCGGAACCTGGTGCCCATGCGTCGTTCCGATCGCGTGGCCGCCGCTACACTCACCGGATGAGCGCTCTTCTGCGCGTCCCCGAGCTGTGGCGCCGGCTCGACGTCACCATCCGGGACCTCCCCCTGGTCCTCCTTCTCTTCGTCCCCTCGTTCATGCCGATGTTCTTCAACTACGGCACGCAGGTCGGAGGGGTGCCGGACCGGCCCTTCGACGCCATCGCCGTCGTGGTGATCGCCCTACAGAGCTTCCCGCTCGCCCTTCGTCGGCGGTGGCCCACGCTCTGTCTGACACTGATCGCGGTCGGCTTCGCCGTCGACCAGCTCCTCGGCTACCACACGGTCGCCGGCACCGGCCTGGCCATCGCCGTGCTGAGCGCGGGGGTGCACCTGGAGCGGCGGCGACGCCTCACCGCGCTGCTGTTCTCCCTGGCGTACCTGCCGTTGGCGGTCGTGCTGTACCAGATCGGCACCGGTGAGCCGGTGAGCGAGTTCGTGGTGTTCTACCTGGCGGTGGCCCTGGTGTGGGGCATCGGTTCGTGGGTGCGCTCCACCCGGATCGCCGAGGCCGAGCGCCGTCGCCGGGTCGCCCAGGACGCCTTGGCCGCCGAGCGGGCCCGCATCGCCCGCGAACTGCATGACGTGGTGACCCACCACGTGACGGCCATGGTGGTGCAGACGGAGGCGGCCCGGTACCTGACCGCCGCTCCCGACCGTCTCGACCAGGCTCTCTCCTCGGTCACCGACACCGGCCGTCGAGCCACCTCCGACCTGCGGCGCCTGCTCGAACTGATCGACCCCGACCACGGCACCGATCAGGGCGCCGAGACTCGCATGCCGCATACCGGTGTTCTGTCGGAGCTCGTGGAGCACACCCGCGAGGCAGGTCAGCCGGTGGAGTTCTCCGAGGAGGGCACCCCCGCCGAGTCGTCGGGCAGCGCCGACTTCGTGGCCTTCAGGGTCGTGCAGGAGGCCCTGACCAACGCGCTCAAGTACGCACACGGCACCCCCACCTCGGTTCGGGTGCGCCACGGAAAGAAGGAGATCACGGTGCGGATCGACACGGACGGGTCCGGGACTCAGGTCTCGTCCACGGGTGGGAGCGGACGGGGTCTGACCGGCCTGCGCGAACGCGTCGAGGTGCTGGGCGGCGACTTCAGCGCGGGTGAACGTGACGGTGGCGGTTTCGCCGTGGAGGCTCGCGTGCCCGTGGGAGGCCGCTCATGAGCGAGACCATCCGGGTCCTGGTCTGCGACGACCAGATGCTGATCCGTACCGGTCTGACCACCGTCATCGACGCCCAGCCGGACATGGAGGTGGTCGCCGAGTGCGGTAACGGCAAGGAGGCGGTCGACCTCTGTGCCAGGTCGAAGCCGGACGTGGTCGTGATGGACGTGCGCATGCCGGTGCTCGACGGCATCGAGGCAACCCGTCTGTTGGCCGGGGTCGGGGTGGCCGAGCCGACCAAGGTGCTCGTGGTGACCACGTTCAACCTGGACGAGTACGTGTACGAGGCACTGCGCGCGGGGGCCAGCGGTTTCCTGCTGAAGGAGGCGCCACCGGCGCAGCTGCTGCACGGGATCCGGACCGTGTCCACCGGCGCGGCGCTGCTGGACCCCGAAGTGACCCGGAGGCTCGTGGGCACGTACGCCGCCCGAGTCCGACCGGTCGATCGGGATCAGAAGGACACCCCGTTGACCCCCCGCGAGCTGGAGGTGCTGCGCCTGATGGCGGAGGGTCTGTCCAATCGGGAGGTCGCCTCCGCGCTCACCCTGAGCCAGGAGACGGTGAAGACCTTCGTGTCACGGATCCTCACCAAGCTGAACCTTCGTGATCGTGTGCAGGCGGTCATCTACGCCTACCGTCAGGGTCTGGTGGCCTGACCCGTTCGGGCACGGTGACCGCTCCCCGAGAAAAACGACGGGGGCGCGACTGTACGCGTGCGGCACCGGGTAGTCGAACAGGCCCGGAGCGCAGGAGGTCACCCGTGAAGATCGGCATGGTCACCGACGGCGTCCACGTCGTCTCCCACGCACACGTCAACTGCTACCTCGTGGAGGACGACGACGGGGTCACCCTCGTCGACGCGGGTCTTCCCTCCATGTGGCCCATGGTCCTGCGGACCCTGGAGCGATGCGGCCGCACACCGAAAGACGTGCGCGCCCTGGTCCTCACCCACGGCCACTTCGACCACGTGGGGTTCGCCGACCGGGTACGGCGGGAGTTGAGGGTGCCCGTGTTCGTCCACACCCGGGACGAACGTCTGGCCGCCCACCCGTACAGGTACACACCTCAGCGGAATCGCTTTCTCTACCCCCTCACCCATCCCCGGTCCCTGCCGGTGTTGGCGCGGATGAGCCTGGCGGGAGCCCTGAACGTGCGAGGGGTGGAACGGGTCGAGCCGATGACGACCGGCACCGCCCTGCCGGTACCCGGGCGGCCGGTGCCCATCCACACCCCCGGCCACACCGACGGTCACTGCTCGCTGCACCTTCCGGGTCGCGGCACCGTCATCAGTGGCGACGCCCTGGTCACGCTCGACCCCTACACCGGTCGTTCGGGCCCCCAGATCGTGGCGTCCGCGGCGACCAAGGACACCCACCAGGCGCTGGCGTCCCTGGACGCCCTGGTCGCCACGGACGCGACCCTCGTCCTGCCGGGCCACGGCCTTCCCTGGGCCCGGGGGATCAGGGCGGCGGTGAGCCGAGCCGTGGACGTGGGCGAGCACTGATCAGGAGGGATCGGCACCGAGCCGGCGCAGGAAGTCGAGGTTGTCGTACTGGACCCATTCCTCGGCCAGCAGACCGTCCTCGTCGTAGCGGAAGAAGTTGATCAGTTCGAGCCGCATCGGCTTTCCGGTCGGCTCGATGGGTCCGATGGGCGAAGCGTCGAAGCGGGCGGTGAACACGCCCGACATCGACGTGCGAGCGGCGATGAACGCGCCTTCGGCGACGAGTTCCCTGCGCTCACAGGCGAACCCCTCGAAGGCGCCCCGCATCGCCGCGAAGAACGACCTGAGCTCCACGTACCCCATGTCGCCGTCCGGTCCGTGGAAAACGAAGTCCTCCGCGAAGTACCGGTCGAGCTTCTCGTCGTCGGCCACCGCGATGGCCTCGCGACCGATGCGGACCAACGCCCGAGAGCGCTCGTCGTACCTGGTGTCGTCGGGCGAGATGAATTCACTCATGGCGGGTGTCCCTGTCTCTGGTGCTTCTACCGTCGATGGTTCCAACACCTCCCCGCCATAGGGCTAGTCCCTAACTGATATGCAGGTCTTCGTCGATATCCATAACCTTTCCGCATGGCTAGGCTGGGGCGATGCCCGACATCTCGATGAGTTCACTCCGTGTCGTACGCGCCGTGGCGACGCATAAGTCCCTGAGCGAGGCCGCCCGGGTCCTCGGGTACTCCCAACCGGCGGTCTCACGCCAGGTGGCCGCGGCGGAGGCCGCCGTGGGCAAACGGCTCTTCGTCCGCCACCCGCGCGGTGTGTCCCTGACCCGTGCGGGCACCGTGGTCGCTCGATTCGCCACCGAGACCCTCACCCGACTCGAACACCTCGAACAGAGCATCGACGAACCGGCCTCCGACCGGGAACTGCGGTTGCGGGTGGGGGCCTTCCCGGCCGCGAACGCCGCCCTGCTCCCACGGGCCCTGGCCCGTCTGACGGAACAGCACCCGAGGTTGGCCTTCACGTTGGCCGAGGCGTCGTCCCCGGCCCTCGTTCAACAGGTCTCCGCCGCGCGCCTCGACGTCGCGGTCGTCGCCATGGGGCAGGGCCTGCCCCAGGCGGCCTTGGAAGGCCTACGGACGACCCCTTTGGAGACCGGCGAGCTCTGTGTCGGTGTACCGACCGGGCACCGACTCCACGGCACGTCCCGCGTCCCCCTCGCGGAGATCGCGAACGAGCCGTGGATCGTCGGGCGGGGATCCCGCGAAGAACCACGCTTCGGTGCCTGGCCGACACTCGCCGACCCCGTCGTCCGATGCCGTGCCCGCAGCTGGACCGCCCGGCTCGGCCTGGTCTCCGCGGGGCTCGGGATCTGTCTCCTGCCGGAGATGCTCGCGCCCTCGGTACCCGCGGGCGTCGGCGTCGTACGCGTCGATGACCCCACGTGGCTGGGCCGGTCGGTGTTCGCCGTCACCCCGTGGGAGACCACCGAACTCCACGAGCTGGTCACCGGCTCACTTCGCGAGGCGGCCTCGGCCATACGCGAGGAGACGCCCTGACCCGCCCCCGTGCGTGATGGCGTGGGTCAGTGGGCGGCGCGACCCTTGCCGGCGGTGGTGACCAGGTCGCTCTTAGGGAGCTCCTGCCCACCGGAGACGGCCTCGGCCCACGCCTCGGTGTCGGCGACCGCGGCCCAGTTCGAGTGCAGCAGGACCATGAGGGTCTCGTGCACCTGCCGGGCGTTGACGCTACCGGCCTCGTTGGACATGTGGATGGCGCCGGTCGCGTCGGAGAGGACCTCGATCGCGAACCCGAGCCGTTCGGCGTCGGCGGCGCTGCCGAGGACGCAGTTGTTGGTCATGTAACCGACCAGGGTGACCGTGTCGATGTCCTTCGCGCGCAGCCAGTCCGTCAGGTCGGTGTCGGCGAAGACGCTGGAGAGGTTCTTGGTGACGTGCTTGGCCGCGTTGCCGGTGCGGGCCCTCACGTCGGGCTGGAGTTCGTATCCGGGGGTACCGGCCACGAACGCCGGGGCGCCCTCGGGGTACTGGTGTCGGACCACGACCACCGGCACGTCGGCCCGCTCTGCCACGTCCAGGCTCTGGAGGATCCGGGCGAGGGACTCCTCACGGGGCGGGTACTCGATGTTCAGCGGGCCGTCGAAGTACTCCTGCTGGACGTCGACGAGGACGAGGGCTCGGCGCGGAGCGGACATGGTGCTCTCCTTCACGTTCGGGTCGATGCGAGGCGGACGACGCCTCCGATTCCGATCCTCGCCCTCCATGACGGGGTAGCGTGAGTGGCATAGATGCACATCTTCGATGGAATCAGGACAACCCATGCGGATCGCCATTCGCGTCTTCGACGGGATCACCACGTTCCACCTCGCCGCGCCACTGCTCGTGTTCGGGGAGCTGTCCCGTCGGTACCCGGACACGGGCTGGAGCATGGAGGTGTGGAGCGACGACGGGCGCCCTGTTCGCTCCGAGGAGGGGGTCGGCGTGGGCGACCTGCACGGCCCGGCCGTCGCCGAGCGCGCCGACCTGCTCGTCTTCCCCTCCTGGCCGGTCCACCTCCCAGAACCCGAGCCCGGGTTGAGAGATCTGATCCGCGCCGCGCACTCACGGGGAGCGGGGATCGTCGGGCTGTGCCTGGGGTCCTTTCCGGTGGTGGGCAGCGGGATCCTCGACGGACGTACCGCGGCCACGCACTGGACGGCGGCGGAGGAACTGGCCGCACGTCATCCCGCCGTCCGGGTGAGCCCGAACGCGCTGTACCTGGACCACGGGGACGTGCTCACCTCGGCGGGCACGGCCTCCGCGCTGGACGCCTGCCTGCACATCGTCCGTTCCCGGCTCGGTTCGGAGGTCGCCGCCACCGTCGCCCGACACCTCGTGATCGCGCCTCATCGAGAGGGTGACCAGGCCCAGTACATCGATCGTCCTGTTCTCGACGATCCCGAGGAAGGGGCCATCGGCGGGACGATGGCGTGGGCGTTGGAGAACCTGGACGAGCGTCTGTCCGTGGAGGTGTTGGCCGGGCGCGCGAGCATGAGTCCCCGCAACTTCTCGCGCCGCTTCCGCGAGACCACGGGGGTGAGTCCGGCCCGCTGGGTCCTGACCCGTCGACTCGATGAGGCCCGCAGGTTGTTGGAGACGACCGACCGGCCCATCGCCCACGTCGCCGCGGCCTGCGGGTTCGCCAGCCCCGTCACCTTCCGGCAGAACTTCACCGCGCGCTACGCGACCACGCCCACGTCCTACCGGAACCGCTTCACCGACCACGTCGAAGCCCCCGTCGAGCATTCCGTGTAGTCGATGCCCCGGCCTCCGAGGTGGGGCTTGCACGTGTCCCTCCTCGTTGTCGCGCCCCCGCGCACATGTCGAACGCGCCGGGTTTCCGGACGCTAGGGAGTTCCCTCACCCCAAAATGGGAGGGAACCCTACATTCTGGGACATTTTTAGGAAAAACGGTCCTTGCTTTTGCCGAAGTCGTGCCAGGAGAAAACAGGAAAAAAGGGAGAAACTCTCTGGTCAGGTCGAGATCAGGTGCCTACCATCCCAACCCAGAAGGAAATTTTCCCTGAGTTACCCCTCACAAGTAGATAGCTTTCCTTTCGGAGGTCCCCCATGTGCGACTCCTGCTCGGCTTCAACCCCCGCTCCGAGCGGAGCCGAAAAGTCCCCCAACCCTCTGAGCCGCCGCGCCCTGTTCGGCACCGGTGTGGGTGCCGCGATCGCGGTCGCCGGTATCGCCGGTGCCACGCCGGCACACGCCTCGGCAATGAACGGCGCCTGGTGCAACCCCGCCCTCGGCTACTTCCCCAACGGAGGCCACTACGGCGCGCCGCGCGGCAATGTCACCCACGCCGGGCAAGACGTCACCAACTCCAGTGGCACGGCCGTCTACGCGGCGGCGGCCGGAACCGTGATCCGCCGTTCCTGGGGCGGTGGCCTTCCCGGCCGCACCGGCAACGGCATCGTCATCTCCCACGGCGGCAACGTCTACACCTACTACGGTCACTTCGACGCCTACCGGGTCGCGCTCAACGCCTCGGTCTCGGCCGGGCAGCGCATCGGCGACATGGGCACCACCGGCAACGTCACCGGACCCCACCTGCACTTCGAGACCCACACGGGTGGGTTGGGGCCGACGACCAACCCGGTGCCGTTCATGACCGCGCGAGGCGTCGACCTGGGTGGTGGCTGGCCGAAGATCGACCCGGAGTCCAACGGGGCTCGGGTCCGGGCCATTCAGTACCTGATGAACCAGCGGGGAAGCTCGCTGGAGATCGACGGCTACTACGGGCCCGTGTCGGTCAACGAGGTCAAGGCCTTCCAACGTGGCCAAGGGTTGGTCGACGACGGTCAGGTGGGCCCCCTCACCTGGCCTCACCTGATCTACACGCTCGACCAGAGCTCGGCCGATGGATCCCACGTGCGCGGGCTCCAGCAGGTGATGAACAAGCGAAGCGCCGGGTTGTTGGTCGATGGCAACTTCGGCCCGGTCATGCACTCCGCGGTGCGCACCTACCAGAGCCTGAACCGTCTGGTCGTCGATGGTGAGGGCGGACCCATCACCTGGAGAGCGTTGGTGGGCTGACCGGCTCTTGCCAAGCGTCGGTCGATTCCGTGAGTGATCGGGCCGGCGGCACCTCGAACACGTTCGAGGTGCCGCCGGCCGCGGTTCTGGTGCCCGTGGTCAGAGCAAGAACCCGACCGCCTCGACTACCGCTTGGCCTATTGCCGCCACAACCGCCGCTCCCGGGAGCAAAACCACGTTGATGGCCAGAGCGGGCACGCTCCGCCTCCGGCGCGGGGCCCGATGACGGCCCCGGGGCTTGGCTGAGGCCATGCCGGGGAGATCGGTGAGGAATGCCTCGTCGGCGGCCCTTGCCTCCCTGCTCTCGCGGGCTTCCCTCTCGGCTTGTCCCCTCCGTTCACGAGCCACGATCATCCAGTGCGGGAGCGGGCCGTGTTCAAGCATGTAGGCGACCCGGGGGTTGTCGGGCATCTGCCGGAGCAGCCGTTCCTGCCGGGCCTGGTGCGATTCCGGCCGGGGGTTCACGGGGCGGAAGGGGCCAGGTCGTGGGGTGGTCGGGCGGGCAGATCCCGGCCGGGAGAATCGCTGCCCCCGAGGTGCGGCCAGGACGGAGCGCACCCTGTTATTCGCCGCTGTCATGCCCGGCCCGTCGCGGAAGGGGGCCGAAGATGTGGTGAAGGTGTGACTCTGAGTCCGGGCATGCGGCACAATGGCCATGTCGGCAACTTTCTCTTCGAATCCGGGTTGGTTGACGGCCTGCTCTGGGGGTGTTCATGCACCCGCCAGAGCTTTTTCGTTGGGGGCCTCAGGCCGCGTCCGGCGGCTCGGGGTCGAACCGGGTGGAGGTGCCCAGGTGGCGGTGGGCGAGCCGACGCAGGAGTTCGGTGCGGCTAGGAGCGGTGATGCTTTCGAAGCGGTCACCCTCCCCGGCCCAAGTGAGCGGGCGGCGGGCCACGTATTTCTCCTGGGGCGGCCGGCCCTCGATGGTCAGGTCCCAATGCCGGTAGATCAGGGCGCAGAGAACTCGTTCGGGGATGGGCAGTTCGCCGTCCGTTGAGTCCTGGGCCGGTGCTGGACGTGGAACGACCATCCGAGGGCCGGCCGTGTCGACGCGGCCGGGCGTGGGGTGGTCGGCGACGGCCTGGTCGATCAACCGCGTGGCCAGCTCGGCATCCCCTTCCTGGTGGGCGATGCGCAGCGCGTCGCCAATGAGCGGAAGCCGGTTGCGCAGGGTGTGGGAGTACCAGTCACCGAGCTGCCCGGGGGTCAGGTGCGGCGGCGGGCGCAAGGCGTCTTCGACGGTGGACAGCAGGTTTCCGGTGTGGGCGTCGAGCATCAGATCGCCACCTCCAGCCGGTGGAGTCCGACGAGCGCGGCGGGAAGGACTTCCGAGGGCACGGCCTCCAGCGGCCGACGAGGAGCCGGGATCAGTGGCGGACGAGGCGAACGCGGTTGGTTTGTCTCGGCAAGGGTTCGAGGAGACGAGGCGTAGATACGCACCCGTCCGGCCTTACGGGGGCAACGGTGGTGGATCGGCTCGGCGGCACGATGGCGTACGTACGTCGGCTCGGACAGGTTCAGGTAACGCGACATGGCGCGGCTCCTGGCGCTCAGGGTTCCGGGCGGTTGGTCCGACCGGGATTTCAAGTTAGCCTCATCATGGAACCTGAATTTCCGATTTTCGAGACTAAGCTGAAATCCGGTCCGGGAAATCCCGGAATGTCTAGTTCAAGACAACCAGGATCTAGGATTCGAATCGCGACCAGCTACTTGGAGAGAGATGACGACGCAGCGCTACAGCCCTACTGTCCGCCGCCGACGCCTATCCGATGAGCTTCGACGCCGTCGCGACGCCGCGAGGATGACCCTTGACGAGGCTGCTCCAGCTGCTGAGATGTCACGGACCACGATCAGCAACATCGAATCGGGTGTGAAGAAGCGCCCTCAAGTTCACGAAGTCAGGGCCTTGTTGGACGCCTACAAGGTGACCGAGCAGCAGGAACGTGAGGAGATCCTGAACCTGGTCAGGCAGTCGCGCGAGAGTGGCTGGTGGTCCAGGTACCGGGACGTTCTCAGTGGAAAGTTCATCGGGTTCGAGGCTGAGGCACACGTGATCAGTACTTGGGAACCATTGGTGATCCCTGGCCTGCTTCAAGTCCCCGAGTACTCCCGCGTCCTGGCCAGAGCGGCGAGAGTCGGAGACGAACACAGCATTCAGCGCGCTGTTGATGCCCGACTCGAACGGCAGCGCATCCTCAACAGCGACCCACCAGAGTTGTGGTCGGTGTTTTCCGAGGCGTCACTACTCGCGTTGTCAGACCACCCTGAGGTACTGGAAAGACAAGTCTCCTACCTGCTGGATGCGGCGCAGGCTCCGACGACCACCATCCAGATGACTCCTGCTTACCGGCTGACACCAGGACTCGGCGGACCCTTCGTCATCATGGATTTCCCCGAGGCAGTCGACCCGACGATCGTCTTTCTGGAGACTGACACCGACGGGTTGTACCTGGAGGAACCGGACGAGGTGGCGCGTTACCGCAACACCTTCGGCCATCTGCGCATCGCGGCCCTCACCCCGGATGAGACCGTGGCACGCCTGACAGAAATGATCACCTAGGGACGATGATGAACTCGACTATCCCCGCCTCCGCTTTCCGTAAGTCTTCCTACAGTCAGCCCCAGGGGCAGAACTGCGTTGAGGTCGCAGACCTGCCAGGTGCCTCAGCGATGCGGGATACCCAGAACCGGCAACTTGGCCACTTGGCGTTCTCTTCCTCGGAGTGGGCTGCGCTTTTGAGCGCTACGGTCAAGGAGTAGCAGGGCAGCCGAATCCCCGGAGAGGGCACCCATGAGCCTAATTCCCACCCTCGACACCCTCGACTTCCGCACCTCCAGCTACAGCGACCGCAGTGACTGTGTCTCCGTTGCCGACGTCCCCGGAGGCGCTGTGGTCCGCGACTCCAAGCACCCTGAGCGCGGCCACCTTCCGTTCCCAGGGACGGAGTGGATCGCGCTGCTGCGCATCACTCGACCCTAGAAAAGAGGGAGCCCCACAAGAGTGAGGGCTCCCTTCGCTTGTTCCCGCGAACACTACGCCCTGCCTATAACTCGTTCTTCGACGAGTGCGAGCTCTTCCGTGCAGAGTGGCAGGGAGCAGGATTCGCCGACTCTTTGGTGGCCACAGCTGGTCAGGGGTTCGGGACGTTGTCCTTCTGAACCTGGGACGTAAGCGCGAGCAAGGTTGGGTACGAGCCGAAAGGCGCCCCTACCTCCAGCGAAGGACTCACACGTGCGCACCCACACCGAAGAACTCACGTTCCACAAGAGCAGCTACAGCACTACTGCGCAGGAGTGTGTCGAGGTCGCTTGCTTCCGAAAGTCGTCCTACGGCGGCTCAGGCGACAACTGTGTAGAGGTCGCCGATCTCCCGGTCGGCGCAGCCGTGCGCGATACCCAGAACAGGCATCTCGGACACCTCTACTTCGGGAACAGCCACGAGTGGCAGGCCCTCTTGGCCGTGGCCCGCTCCAGCGGGCAGTAGGGCTGAACAGCACCTGACCGACCGCACCTTGGATCGGATCGCCTGTTCGGCCCCGATCCACCACGGAGACGACGAACACCGCGCCACCCACCGTTCGATGGATGGCGCGGTGTTCGTCAGGTCGGCCCTGCGCGCTGGTCTATGCACTGGTCGGTGCGGTGGCGGTCTCGGCGGTGTCGTTCTTGCGCAGACGCTTGGTGGAGCGACGGAACGCCCACACGATCACCACCGCGCCCACCGCCGTCAACGGAAAGCCCGTCACCGTGTCGGCGACCGCGAGCCAGGTCGTGGAATCAGCCATGTAGAGCCACTGCCGCACGACGAACCGGCCGGCGAGCATCACCATCACCGCGAAGGTCGCCAGATCGTGCACCAGAAGCACGCCCCGCTCCTCACGCCAGGGGTTCTCACCACCATGGACGGCGTTCCAGATGACCCCGGTCAACGGCCGACGAACCACCAACGTCACCAGCAGGATCACCGCCCCCACCAGCGACGCCCAGATCCCGATCAGGAAGAAGTCGTTGGCCGACCCGGTCGCGGCCGACACACCACCGGCCACAGCCACACCGAAGACCCCGCCCAACGCGGCCATGACCTGCTCACCACGCCACAGCCGATACACGGCCAACAGCAGGGCCACAGCGATCGCGGCCCCGATCGCGGCCAACAGTGAAAGGAAGGGGACTGCCATCGCGAAGACCACGACCGGCAGAACGGAGTAGATCATCCCCGAGGTACCACCCAGGCCCTTGAGCACTTCCTGCTTGATGTCCACCGGCTGCTCGGAGTGCGCGTCCCGCACCTCCTGCGCGTTCCGGTCTTCCTGCTCGAAGTTCGTGATCGCGGTCTGGTGACTCATGGGGGCTTCTCCTGCCTTCGAAAGTTTTGAAAGGGGCGGTTCGGCCTTTAAGCGGTTGCTCCTCTGTTCTCCTTCTCTTGTATTCAAGCCGTTGGGGCGTTGGCCCGGCAGTGCCCTCACGTCAACACCCGCGCATGACATTCCTGGGGGCGCACCCATGACGTGGTGTCACTGGTCTTGGCTCCGCCCCTGGTCATCACGCTCCGCCCACACGCGAACACCCGGACGGGTGGAGCCGTCCGGGTGTTCGGTTCTTCGCGGGCGCTCAGCCCTGATCGGCTAGCCCTGTTCGGTCCGTCCTCCCAGGTGCTCGGCGAGGAAGCGCTCCGCGGAGTCGAACATGGTGATCAGGTTCTTCGGGTGCACGAACCCGTGCCCCTCGTCGTCGAAGACGATGTACTCGATGTCCACCCCGCGAGCGCGCAGCCCTTCGGCGATCTGATCGGACTCGGCCCGCACGACGCGGGAGTCGTTCGCGCCCTGGACCAGCATCAGCGGTGTGCGGATCTCGTCGATCCGGCTGATCGGCGAGCGGGCGAGCATGTCCGCCTCCTGCTCCGGGACGTCGGGGTCGCCGACGTAGCGGTACCAGTTGTTGGCCAGCGCGGGACGGACGAACTCGGGCTGGGTCCGCATGTAGTTCGCCAGGTTCGAGACGCCGACGTAACCGACGGCCGCGGCGAAGCGGTCCGGAGTGAAGGTGACCCCCACCAGCGTCGCGTAGCCGCCGTAGGAACCACCGAAGATCGCCACCCGCTCCGGGTCGGCGTAGCCCTGCGCCACCGCCCAGTCCACGCCGTCGATCAGGTCGTCGTGCATCTTGCCCGCGAACTCGCCGATCGCGGCCTCCATGTGGGCCTTGCCGAACCCGGTCGATCCACGGAAGTTGACCTGGAGCACCGCGTAGCCACGGTTGGCGAGCAGTTGCACGGAGTGGTCGAACCCCCAGCTGTCCCGGGCCCACGGCCCGCCATGGACCAGCAGCACCATGGGCAGCCCTACGGGGTCCAGCCCTACGGGAAGTGTGAGGTAGGACGGCAACTCCAGTCCGTCGCGCGCGGTGATCGTGACCGGCCGCATCGGTGCCAACGCCTCGGGGTCCAGGTGCGGGTAGGGCCGGAACAGCAGCCGGCTCTCACCGGTGGCGTGGTCGTAGAACCAGGTCACCCCGGGGTCGCGGTCGTGCGTGAAGGTGACGACCCACCGCTGTCCGCTCTCGTCGGTGGACACGGCGGAGAGGTCTCCCTCGGACAGCTTCTCCAGGTTCTCCAGGACCTCGGCGAAGTGCGGGTCCAGTGCGTGGATCACCTGCCGTTCCCCGAGGTAGCGCACCCCGAGCAACTCTCCCCGCCGGCCCTGGATCAGCGGTGGGGGGAGTGTGGGGAAGACCAGGGACCGGGTGTCGATGTCGAGGGTGGGGTGGCTGTCGACCTCGGTCCCCTCTCCGGTGGCCAAGTCGACCCGCACCAGCCGGGTACGGTCGGTGCCCAGGTGGGAACCGATCCACATCCCGGTGCCGTCCGGCGTGATCGTGGTCGGGAAGACGCCCAGGGGGTAGTCGGTGCCGTCGAGCCACTCGCTCTCCTCGGCCATTTTGAGGGCCGCCAGGTGCTCGGGGTCCTCCTCCATCGACACGATCTCCCCGGAGGCGATGTCCAGCTCGTGGGTCTCGATGCCCCCGGCCGCCCTGCCGATCACCAGCTTCCTCTTACCGGGGCGCCCGGCGACGGGCTCGAAACCGATAACCCTGTCTCCGGGGAACGGTGTGAGGTCGACCGTGTCAACATCCGGAGAATCCAGGTCCACGCGGTACAGGTGCCAGTTCTCGTCACCGCCGACGTCCTGGAGGTAGAGCAGCCAACGGGGGTCGTCGGCCCACTCGTAGCGGATCACGCTGCGGGTCTCGTCGTTGGTCACGCAGCGCGGCTCGGTGTCGGTGTCCAGGTCCTGGAGCCAGACGTTGAGTTGGTTCCTCCACGGGGCCAGAAAGGCGACCTGGGTGCCGTCCGGCGAGATCAGGGGCCGGGTGCGCTCCGGTGAGCCGAACATGTCCTCGACCGAGATCAGGGTCGGCAGTGCCATGTCGTTCCTCTCGTTGGTGTCTGGAAGTCGCGGTCCGGAGCCGGCGGCGCCGGGCCGACCTCGGGCCCGGGACGCTCCGGCTCGACCACCGCGTCCACGACACAGTCTTTTGCGCGTCGCGTGTGTCCAAAAGTGATGCCGCGTCATGACTTGGACTCCACGAATGTCACGGGCGGGAGATGACACACCGCTACTGGGCGACGCACGGGTCGAGACGGGAGAATCGTGGGGGCGGGGCACCACCGCGGGCACCCTTGGTTCGCGGTCGGTCTGATCTGGACAGGCCCTCCGTGCCAGGACCATGCCGTCCCCTGCGGGAGTACCGCTTCGGCGCCGACTCGGGAGATGCTTCAGCGCCGCTATGTGTACGGCTCCGCGACCACCGACGCCCTGCTCGGTGAACCCGACCATGTATCCATAGGCCCGCTAGGAGCACGCATAGAGGTGCGGCGAAGCCCCTGGCACGCGAAAACCCCAGGTCGAGAGCGCGTTGAACACGCACTGACCTGGGGTTTTTCTGGCGCCCCCGGGGAGCGAACCCTGAACCCACGGACGAGAAGTCCACGGGACCGGGGGATTTCGCGCCGCTATGTGGCGGTTTGTTCCAGCCTGGCCGGGCCCTGTCGTGTTACCGGAGACCCACCGGCGAGGGCCGGTCTCCACTGAGCCCGGCCCCGTCCGCGGACGCGCACGGCTACGCTCCCGCGTTCCGTTCGACGGCGTCCATGTGGTGCCCGTATCGGGAGAGCCCTCTGTTGCACACCGCTCCCAGAACACACATGGCCACCAGGTAGCCCACGACCGACCACGCCGAACCGGTCAGGGCCAGCAGACCCGTGGCGACCAGCGCCGACATGGAACCGAAGATCATGGCGCACAGCTGGTAGGTCAGCGAGATACCCGTGTAGCGGGTGCGGGCGGGGAAGGATTCGGCCAGGACCGAGCCCACGAGACCGTAGGAGCCCGCCATGCCGATGCGGACGACGCACATCACGCCCCAGATGAGCACGACGCTACCGGTGGCCATGAGTCCGAACAGAGGAATCGACGCGACCGCCACCAGAAGCATGCTCCAGCCGATCACCCGGCGCGCGCCCACCCGATCTCCCAGCAGAGCCAGGACGGGGACGGAGAGGAACTCCGCGAGCGAGGCCACGGTGATGGCGTTGAGGAGCATGCTCTCGGACAGGCCGAGGTCCACGGTGCCGTAGGTGATCACGAAACTGGTGACCACGTAGTAGCCCCCCACGCCGACCGAGAGAAGGCCGATACCCATCAGGATCTGGCGCCAGGAACCACGGACGGCCTCGACCGCGGGACGCTGTGAGACGCCCTCGGTGCGCTGGAGTTCGGTCATGACCGGTGACTCGTCGACCTTCATCCGGATGGCCAGGCCGATGACGACCATCACCGCGCTCAAGAGGAAGGGGATGCGCCAGCCACCATTGATCAGGAAGTCCTGCCCGATCAGGCTCAGCAGGGCGAACGACCCGGTCGCCAACAGGGAGCCGGCGGAGGAACCGAGCTGGGCGAACGAGCCCAGGAAGGTGCGACGTCGCGCGGGGGCGTGCTCGACGGCCACCAGCACCGCGCCACCCCACTCGCCGCCGACGGCGAACCCCTGGAGCAGTCGCAGGGCCACCAGGATCACGGGCGCGGCCATGCCGATCTGCTCATAAGTGGGCAGCAGACCGATGAAGAAGGTGGCCACACCCATCAGGAGCAGCGTGGTGACCAGGATCTTCTTGCGTCCGACCCGGTCACCCATGTGCCCGAAGACCAGAGCGCCCAGGGGCCGGACGAAGAACCCGACCGCGTGCGTGGCGAAGGCCGCCATGACCCCGATGAACGGGTTCTCGCTGAGGGGGAAGAAGAGGGGGCCCATCAGGAAGGCCGCGGCGATGGTGAAGACGTAGAAGTCGTACCACTCGACCGTGCTGCCGATGAAGGATCCGATGGCGGCCCGGCGCGAGGAGCTGGTGACCTTGGCGGAGGATGTGGTGGCGGTCATCGACTCTGCACCGTCCGTCCGTGGTCGTCGGTCTCGAAGGAGACCGCGGGGGACCAGGCACCGGTACCGCTGTCGTAGTCGGGCCAAGGCAGCTCGGTGGGCGGGAGGAAGTCCGCGGGCAGCAGGGCCGGGGTGTCGCCGCGCTCGGCGCGACGCCGGTCGAACTCCTCCTTGGCCCGGGCCAGGGTCTCGGGGTCGCGCAGCAGATCCAGCAGGGTGCCGGCCACGGTACGCCCGGCGGTGTCGATGGTGGGGTCGATGGCCTCGGGCATGCCGCCCAGGGCGTTCATCACCCAGGACGGGTATCCGGGCGACCCCTGGGGCACCTTGAGCGCGGGGCGGGCCACGTAGAAGCGCACCGTGGGGGCGTACCAGGTCATCTCGACGTAGTCGTCGCTGGTCCAGTTGGTCTGCCAGGACGGCATGTGCTCACGCAGCGACCGCTCGGCCTCCCTCGGCTCGATCAGGCTCTGGCACTCGTCCAGGAAGGGGTCTTCCATGGGTTCGAAGCCCAGGCTCTTCTGGATCATGCGCGCCGCCTCGACGGCCTCGGGGCCGTAGGTCGGGGCGCCGACCTCCGCCAGGTTGCGGAACGTGGCCTCCGCGAGGGTGTGGTTGGTGATGCCCGGACGGTTGCGGGCCACCCAGCGTGTGGACAGGCGTGCGTGGGAGGCCTGGGCGGCGTGCTCGGCGTTGCGGTCCAAAACGGTGAGCACGCGTTCGGCCATGTCCAGGTCCGGGCAGCGCCACGAGTACTGGATGGAGGCCACTCGTGCGGGGAGGTTGTCGGCGGTGGCCTGGCCTCCGGGGAGCAGAGCCTCGGTCAGGGACCAGCCGCCGTGCGAGGGCAGCATGGACTCCTGGGTGGTCTTGGTCAGTGAGTACATCGTGAACAGGGCGGCGTTGGCGCCCGGAGCGCGTGCGGAGGAGTGCGAGGCCGGGATGGGACTGGCTTCGTCGGCCGCCAGCCAGGTCTCGGGTTCATCGCAGATGAAGGTGTACACGCGGCTGTAGTAGGAGCCGCACTGGGTGTCCCACCGCGTGGTGTTGCACAGGGGGAGCATGTAGAAGGGGTGGAAACTGATGATCGCGTCGACGTCGTCGTAGTAGCCGCGTAGACCGTGGACGACCTTGGATCCCTGCACCTTCTCCGCGGGCTCGCCGGTGTAGCGCAGGGTGCCGCCGATTCCGTTGCGCTTCATCGCGTCCTGGGCCGCGAGCAGCCCCGCCAGGGTCGACATGCCCAGGGCGGAGTGGGGGTCGGTGTGCCCCGGCGCGAACTCGCTCTGCCCCTCGCGCGGCTCACGGTTGGCCACCGGCGCCTGGGAGTTACCGGGAACCGCGTCGTACTCGGCGTAGGTCAGCAGGGTGGGGCCGGGGCCGTTGCTCCAGGTGGCGGAGAAGGCCGTCGGCATGCCGCCGCTGCCCTCCTCGACCTCGAAGCCGTGTTCGCGCAGGGTCCGCACGTACCAGGCGCTCGAACGGTACTCACGCCAGGCGGGTTCGGCGTAGTCCCAGATGGTGCGGTGCCACTGTGACAGGTGGTCCTTGTGGGCATCCATCCAGGCATGCGCGTCGCGTTTGGCGGTGTCCATAGGTGTTCTCCTCCGATGTGTCGAGCAGCACAAATAACGCGTCGACACATTGGAAGGTATCTAGTGGATGAAAAGTTTGGCAAGACCTATCTCTGCAAAGTTTTCAGCTACCAAAGTCGGTTTCATAGGTTTCTTTGGCCAGGTGTAGGTGCATCCACGACTCGATCAGCCTCACTCCGGGCGTCGATCGGAGCCGATCCAACTCTTGGAGCACCTGATCCAGGGAGGCGCCCACCACGGTGCCCACCGCGTCTCCGCGCCCCATGCACCGCGCCAGGAACACCGTCGACTCCGACCTGGCGATACCCGAAAGGGCCTCGCCCTCGGGATCGTCGACCGCCAGCAGGAAACCGCAGAGGAACTCCACGCCCAGGGCGCCGGGCACGACCATGGCGCCCACGTGCACAACGCCCGCCTCCACGAGCCTGAGCACACGAGCACGCGCGGCGGGCGCGGACAGACCGGCGCGCACGGCCAGTTCGGAGAAGGGCATCCTGCCGTCCTGCTGGAGTTCCCTCAGCAGTACGTGGTCGGTCGTGTCCAGCTCCGTGGGCGTGTAGGGGCGTTCCGCCTGGAAGCGGTCACGCAGGATCGCGCTGTAGACCAGGGTGTCGACGTCACGCACCATCGGTAGCGCACGTATCCGCCCCACCACGTCGGCGAGCCGTTCCATCCCCGTGGTGCGCAGTTCCGCGGTCAGGGGATACCGGCCCGCCGCCACCGCCAGGTAGACCACGTCCGGGACCTGCGACAGGGCGCTCGCGGCCTTTTCGGCGGAGCCCTCGATGGCCACCGACACATGTCCGACCGTGGTGATGTCGGTGACCTCGGGCCTGACGACTCCGCGGACCCGGATCCGGCCACTGTCGAGCAGCTTGTTCGTGCGCATCCGGGCCGCGGTGCGGGAGAGTCCGACCTCCCGCGCCAGGGCCTCGTAGCTGGCGCGTCCGTCGCGCTGGAGCAGGCGCAGCAATCTCAGGTCCGTGTCGTCGAGCACCATGGTGTCCCATCCAGCCTCATGTCGGTCTTACGGGCTCCACAGTGCCGGCCCGAAGCGTTCACCGCGTGCCCTCGACCTCCCTCGAACCCGTATACGGGCCGCCATCACCGGCGAGACGGCCACGAAAACGCTCTGGCCCCACCTCCTCGCGATCGTTCTCACGTTCGCGGTGCTCTTGGTCGGCCGGCCGATCGGTTCCTCCCAGAGCGAGGAGCAAGGGGCCGTCGATGTGGTCCTCTACGCGGGTGGGGCCGTGGCCCTGGGCCTCGTCTGTGCCGCGAGCAGGGCGGAGCGATAGGAGGCGGTCGCCGAACGAGCCGAAGAGGAGCGCTGAGCCGGATCTCTCTCCGATCTCCGGCCGAAGCATCCGCCGACCGGGCACCCCGTTGGCGCGTTATCGGAGACATCTCGCGCTTCCTACGGGTTCCCACCGGCCGAGTAACAACGAAGGGCGTCCCTCGAAGATGAGGAACGCCCGGTTCGGGAAGAGTGAGCCCCCGGGGGATCGAACCCCGAACCCACGGATTAAAAGTCCGTTGCTCTGCCGATTGAGCTAGAGGCCCGTGACCGTGGTCCTGGATCCTTGGCCAGACCACAACCGCAGACAACTGTACCGCAGCGCGGAGGGTTCCCGATGTCCTGCCAACGCCGACGGAGCAACGGATTCGCTCCGGCTCGGAACCCGAGCGCCATCGCCTTCGCCTTCCCTGGCCCGCCTGACGTCGACCTCTCGTACGCACGACCCCCGCGGGACCGAGGCCCCGCGCCCCGCCGAGGGAAGAGCGTGTACGGGGCCGGTGATCCGGGCGGGTGGCCGCGGTGCCTTTGGGGGTCGGCCTCCAGGAGTTCGGGGGTCGATTCCTCCCGTCCCCTGACCGGCACCAATACCCTTGAGGCATGCCCGAAGACCGGCGACGGGCACCCCTGAGCAGCGAGCTCGCCCAGCGGGTGGTCGACCTCATCGCACCCACGATCAGCCACAACATCAACGTGATGGACGAGCACGGGACGATCATCGCCTGCCTCGACCCCTCCCGCGTGGGCAGCCTGCATCGGGGCGCCCA
Organism: Nocardiopsis sp. NPDC006832; assembly: GCF_040635885.1. NCBI lineage: Bacteria > Bacillati > Actinomycetota > Actinomycetes > Streptosporangiales > Nocardiopsidaceae > Nocardiopsis > Nocardiopsis sp. NPDC006832. The sequence continues at coordinate 103,874 of NZ_JBEYLC010000011.1, forward strand.
ACGTGCCATCTCCGAGCGGCGCAGGGTCCTGGTCACCACGCCCGAACCCGACACCTCCGACCGTCCCGGCGCCAACGAACCCCTCTTCATCAACGGAGAGCTACGCGGCGTGGTGGGGGTGACCGGCAGCCCGCACGAAGTCGAACCCCTGGCCCGGGTGGTCGCGCTGACCGTCCAACTCCTCATCGCCCAGGAGCTCGAACAGGACGCGGTGAGCCGGCGGCACACCGAGGCCCGGGACCTCATCGCGTCCTTGAGCTCCGGCACCACCCGCGGCGAAGACGCCCTGGCCCGCCTCATGGCCGCCGGGCTCAAACCACCGTGGTCGCTGGCCCTGTGGACGGCGCACACCCCACGGCAGGACGGCGGCGCCTCCCCACCATCACCGGCCGAGACCGCCGTGACCAGGGTGAACGGCAAAGGATCCCGACGAGCCGCGGTACTGCACGGCGCCCTGTGGGTGATCGGTTCGGGCCGCACGCCGGCACCGAACGGTCTGGGACTGTCCTCCAACAGCCGCCACACACAGACCCCGTTGACCGACGACGTCGAGACCCTCCTGTCCTACGCCGAGGAATCCCGGGCACTGTGCCGGTACGCCGCCCTACTCCCGAGCCTGGAGGAGCCCGAAAGCTGGTCCCGGGAGGTCGCGGTGGCGGTGGCCCACCTGCCCCGCCGTTCCCTGACCCGGATGGCCGCGACGGCCACCCCACTGACGAAGGGCCAGCGCCGCACGGTCGAGGCCATGGCGTCCTCCGCCTCCATGCGCGAGGCCGCCGACACGATGTACGTCCACCGCAACACCCTGCTGCAACGAGTAGAGCGGATCCGGACCACGACGGGGTTGGACATCCGTCGCCCGGATCACCTGACCACACTGCACATGTGTCTCTACGCGGAGACGGCACTGGGCATTTAGCACATAGACCCCGAACAAAGGCGCAGGAAGACTGGGCGCTACGCCGTCGAAATGCACCGAACGGGATTCTATGATCTGCGTCATGTCCAAGGAGTTGCACGAACATGACGAGTCGGCCGTCGCACGCGTCGCGGTGATCCCCGACTCGTTCAAGGGCAGTGCGTCCGCCGTCGAGGTGGCCGAGGCCATGGCCCAAGGTGCCCGTGAGGCGTTCGCCGAGCAGGACCTGGCCGTGACCGTCCACACCCTGCCCTTCGCCGACGGCGGCGAAGGCACCCTCGACGCCCTGCTCGGCGCCTGGGGCACCGACGCCCTCACGGTGGAGACCACCGACGCGCTCGGTCGCCCCACCCGCGCCCGATTCGGCGTCTCCGACGACGGCCGGACCGGCGTGATCGAGGCGGCGGAGGCCAACGGCCTGCCCGGTGTCTCCGACGTCGAGCTCCGACCGCGCGAGGCGAGCAGCCGGGGCGTGGGCCGCCTGGCCACCGAACTCCTCGACCGCGAGGTCGAGGAGATCCTGCTGTGCATCGGCGGTTCCGCGTCCACCGACGGCGGCACCGGCATGCTCGGCGCACTCGGGGCGCGCTTCCTGGACGCTGAGGGCTCTGAACTCCCCGACGGGGGCGGCCACCTCCAGAACCTGGCCGACGTGGACCTGTCCGGGCTCGACCCGCGCGCCCGCGAGGTCCGGTGGCGGATCGCCTGCGACGTCACCAACCCGCTGGTCGGAGAACGGGGCGCCGCCGCCGTCTTCGGACCGCAGAAGGGCGCCGGCCCGGAGGACGTCGAGGTGCTCGACGCCGGGCTCGGCCGGCTGGCCGACGTGCTGGCCGATGTCACCGGCTCGTGCCTGCGGGACGTGGAAGGCATGGGCGCCGCCGGCGGTATGCCCGCGACCCTTTCCTCGATCCTGGGCGCCGAACTCCTCCCGGGTTCTCGGATGGTGGCCGAGGTGCTCGACGCCGAACGGCTGCTGGGCGCGGCCGACCTGGTCCTGACCGGTGAGGGCCGGTTCGACAGTCAGTCCCTCGGCGGGAAGGTGGTCGACGCGGTGCGCCGACTCACCCCCGCCCACGTGCCCGTCGTGGTGATCGCGGGCAGCGTGTCGGTCACGGCGGACGAGCTCCGCCGTTCAGGGGTCACCGCGGCCCTCTCCATCGCTCCGGGCCCCCGGACGCTGGAGGAAATGCGGGACGAGGCCCTCCCGGAGATCACCTCGACGGCCTACCAGTGCTGTCGTCTCCTCACCCACCCCGGACCCCCGAGCACCGTGCGACCCGTGCCGGGCACCACTAAGGAACCACGACCGTGACCGATCTCCTCATCCTCGTTCTCCTGGTGGCGGGCATCGTGCTCGTCACCGCTCGTTGGAAGGTCAGCCCCTTCCTCGCCCTGATGGGCGCCGCCATCCTCGGTGCCTTCGCCTTCCGTCTGCCGCTGGCGGACATCGTCACGACGGTGACGGAGGCGTTCGGCGGCACGCTCGGCAACATCGGCCTGGTCATCCTGTTCGGCACCATGATCGGTGTGATCCTGGAGCGCTCCGGCGCCGCGATCGCGATGGCCGAGGCGTTGATCAAGGTGATCGGCACCCGGTTCCCGAACCTGACGATGTCCCTGATCGGTTACATCGTCTCCATCCCGGTGTTCTGCGACTCCGGTTACGTCATCCTGAACTCGCTGCGCAAGGCCATCACCGTGCGCACCGGGGTCTCCGCGCTGGCCACCTCGATCGCGCTGATGACCGGTCTGTACGCCACGCACACGCTGGTGCCGCCGACCCCGGGTCCGCTGGCCGCCGCGGAGAACATCGGCGTCACCGACAGTCTCGGGCTGATCATCGCCCTCGGTCTTCCGGTGGCGGCCGTGGCCGCGATCGCCGGTCTGATCTACGCGAGCACCTTCGCCCGCAAGGAGTTCACCCCGATCCCCGCCTCCAGCGAGGAGGAGATCGACACCCGCTCCTACGACGAGCTGCGTGAGAGCTACGGCAAGCTGCCGAACGCCTTCCTCGCGTTCCTGCCGATCCTGCTGCCGCTGCTCCTGATCTGCTTCGGTTCGTTCGTCAAGCTCCCCTCGCAGCCGCTCGGCGGCGGCACCCTGTTCGAGGTGGCCTCCTTCCTGAGCACCCCGGTGATCGCGCTGATCATCGGCTTGGCCGCCGCGTTGACGCTACTGCGCGGCAACGGGAAGCTGACGAGCTTCAACGAGCAGATCAACGACTCGGTGACCATCGCCGCCCCGATCCTGCTGATCACCGGTGCCGGCGCGGCCTTCGGTGCGGTGCTGGCCGCCTCCCCGCTGACCGACTTCCTCGCGGACAACCTCAGTGGCCTGGGCATCGGCCTGGCCGTGCCGTTCCTGATCGCTGCGGCGCTCAAGACCGCACAGGGTTCGTCCACGGTGGCGATCGTCAGCACCTCGGCGCTGCTCGCCCCCATGCTCGGTTCGCTGGGCCTGGACTCCACGATGGGCATGGTGCTGTCCGTGCTCGCGGTGGGCGCGGGCGCGATGGTGGTCTCGCACGCCAACGACTCCTACTTCTGGGTCGTCTCGCAGCTCAGCCGCATCCCGGTGGCGACCGCCTACCGGACCCTCACGGTGGCGACGGCCATCGAGGGCCTGGCGGCCTTCGCGACGATCATGCTCCTGAGCGTCTTCCTGTTGTAGGAGAGAGGACCGTGGGGCCCGGGTGGTGATCCACCCGGGCCCCTTTCGCTTGTCCGCATGCGGTCACGCCGATGGTCTTGAAGGTGTTCCATCCACCGACCTATAATCCTGAACAGCGTTCAAAGATACATGCGAGAGTCGGGGGACCGGGATGACAGTGGGTAGCGCGGCAGGAACCGCCACCAAGAAACGACTACTGGCGCCGGACTTCGCCCGGGGCTCGATGCTGCTGATGATCGTGCTGTCGAACACGGCGCTCTTCCTCTACGGGGGCACCCACGAAGGATCCGTCAACTTCCCCGACCCCACCACGGCGGCGGACAGCGTCACCCAGTTCCTGATGATCGCGCTGCTGGACGTGCGCTCCTACCCGCTCTTCGCCTTCCTCGTCGGGTACGGGCTCGTGCAGGCCCTCAACGGCCGCTTGGCCCGCGGCGCCTCGAACTCGGAGGCGCACGCCGTCATCCGGAGCCGCAACCGGTGGCTGCTCCTGTTCGGGTTCGTGCACGCGTCCCTGTTCCTGGGCTCGGAGGTGCTGGCCGCCTACGGGATCATCGGCCTGGTCCTGTGCTCCCTGTTCCTCGGCGGAAGCGAACGGCGGCTGCGCGGCGGGATCATCGTCGGCGTCACCCTGCTGTCGTCGGTGTTCGTCCTGGCGGTCGCCACCCTGGTCACGCTCCTGGTGGTGGACCCGTCCGGTCCCACCATGGCGACGCCACCGGACGAGTTCGGCGGGCTCAACGGCAGCGGCGAGGAGAACTACCTGGCCTCGATGGTGGTCCGGCTGATGTCGTGGGTGTCGCTGCTCTTCATCAACTCGTTCGGCGTGGTGCTGCCCACCGCGATGCTCATCGGGTTCTGGGCGGCTCGGAACCGCGTCATCGAGGAACCCGAGCGCCACCACCGGCTGCTGCGCAACACCGCCCTCTTCGGTATCACCCTGGGTCTGTCCGGGTCGCTCCCGGCGGCCCTGCACCACGTGGGCGCCTTCGAGGTCGCACCCTTCTACGGGCTCTCCAGCGCCGTCTTCGGCGGGATGGTCTGGACCAGCGGTCTGGCTCAGGGCCTGGGCTACGCCGCGCTGTTCGTCCTGATCTCCACCCGGTTGGAGCGCCGGGGCCGGCCCCCGGTGGTCATCACCTCCGTGGCGGCCCTGGGCAAGCGTTCGCTGAGCGGCTACCTGACCCACTCGATCATCATGGCGCCGATGCTGTCCGCCTGGGGTCTGGGGCTGGGCGGCTGGTTCACCAACTCCACGATGGCGCTGTACGCCATCGCGTTGTGGCTGTTCACGGTGGTGATCGCCACGCTGATGGAGCGCCGGGGAGTGCAGGGACCCTTCGAGCGGCTGCTGCGCCACCTCACCTCCCGAAAGGCGCCGACGCGGGTCACCGTCGGGGGGTGACCGGTGCCGCGTCGGTCGGGGTCCACCCGTGACGAGGCGGTCCTTGGCCGACGCGGCGCTAGATTGGGCTGATGGTCATGACACCTGGAACGGAACCGGCCCGGGGGCCCGAGGGCCCGGGTCGACGCACCCCCGGGCCCCGTCGACGCTTGTCCACCGAGCTCATCGTGGACACCTCCATCGAGTTGGTGAAGGCCGACGGACTGAGCGCGCTCACCATGCGCGCCCTCGGCGAACGTCTGGGGGTGGCTCCCGGGACCCTGTACACCTACGTCAAGGGGCGCCAGGCCCTGGAGTCCCTGATCCTGGACACGGTGGTGGCCCGGGACGGACTCCCCCACGAACACCCCGGCACCTGGTTCGAGAAGCTTCAGGCGTGGGCCCGAAAGGACTGGGTGACCTTCCGGGAGGATCCGTGGGTGCTGGAGTTGCGCCTGTCCGTGCGCGAGTACGGCCCGTCCATGCTGACCTGGCTGGACTCGGCACTGCGGATCTTCGATGGCACCGACCTGGGCGCGCAGGCCCGGCTGGACATGATCGACGCCTTGGACGCCTACGTGCGCGGGGCGGCCACCGTCGCCGTGCAGTCCGCCTTCGCGGAGGGGGTGGGCGACCCGATGAGCGACCGGGGTCAGGAGATCGAGGCGGCCTACCGGAACTCCGAGACCCTTCAGTGGGCCCTGGCCGAAGGGGGGATCCTGTTCGGTGGAACGGGGTTCGAGTTCGGACTGCGTTCCCTGATCGCCGGGTTCCGGGCCATCGCCGAGGAGGAACCGGCCGCCCGAGAGGACCGGTGAGTCTCAGGGCCGCCAGTCCCGGTTGATCCGGTGGAAGAGGTGGTGGTCGCGCCACTTCCCGGCGATGCGCAGGTAATCCGGGGCGACACCGAACCGGGTGAAGCCGTTGCGCTCCAGCACGCGTTGGGACGCGGTGTTCTCCGGGAGCGTCTCGGCCTGGAGTCGGTGCAGGTTCAGCTCGCCGAAGGCCCGTTCGACCGCTTCGGTGACCGCCTTGGTGGCGATGCCGCGCCCGTTGCTGTCGGCCGCCACCCAGTAGCCGATGGCGGCCGATTGCAGTCCCCCGCGGGTGATCCCGCTCAGGTTGAGCCTGCCGACGATACGCCCATCGTCGACGATCACGAGCGGTAGGCGCCGTCCGTTCCCATGGTCGGCGAGGGCGCTCCCCAAGAGTGCGCGCTGCACGGGAAGGGTGAAGTGGTCGTCGTCGTGCAACGGCTCCCAGGGAGCGAGGAACCTCCGGTTGCGGACCAGCAACGCGGTCAGTTCCTCCGCGTCGTTCACCGTCACCAGCCGGGTCGTCTCCACGGGCGCTCCTAGGTCAGATCGCCGGCCCCTGGGTTCCGATGATCTTGCTCGTAGCGCCCATTTGGGCGCCCAACATGGCGCTGCGAGCAAGATCATCGGTAGGGAGCCCGGCGCTTGTCGGAACACCGGACTCTAGCGCCTGCCCTCAGGGACCGCCTTCTGACTCCGTGAGCAGGATGTCAGCCCTCTGCCTTCCAAGGGTGATAGCCGGAAGCGTCGGCGATCTGGGTCACCGGGATGACGGGCTGTCCGGAGTCGCTGAGCGCGACCTTCCAATCGCCGGCCTCCCAACGCAGATCGGTGGTCACCGAGGCGAAGACGCCGTTGCTGCCTTCGACCGCCAGGTCGATCCGAGATGCGTTGGGCGCATAGCCCTTGAGGTTGTATCCCACGATGGTCAACCGGATGTCGGCGTCCGACTCGGGAGCGTTGTTCTCCAGGTCTTCCAGGACCAGATCACGGCCTGGGCCTTCGGCGACCTGTTCCTCGTTCAGTTCTTGGACCAGCAGGGGGTCGGTACCCATCGCCATGACGTTGGCGGCGGCCATCAATGCCCCTTCCGGCGAGTGGGCGTAACACTGGCGAAAACCGCTATCGGTGATCTGTCCGGGGCCGACATCCGCCGAGGTGGGCGCGTGCATGGTCCCCACGAACTCCCACTCGACTTCGGGTGGGCTGTCGATCGTGGTGTGGTCTCCTCCCGGCAGGCCGCACATGCTTGCGTTCTCATCGGGAACGGTGGATGCCTCTGGAGAGGGAGTGGGCGTAGTGGCCGATTCAGCAATCTCCGTGGCGTTGTCTTCGGGCCACAGATTGACGACCACGACGACCAGAGCACAGATCACCGTCAAGGTCACCAACGCGGTCGAGACGATGAACAGGCGTGAGACGGTGACGGTTTTCTTACCGGCTTCGAACACAGGGGGATCCTTGGGGGTTGCCGGAGAGCAGGAAGGTGATCAGGCCGGTGGCCGAGGCCATCAAGCCGGCCCGGGCATCCACCGCCCTTTCCACACCAAAAACGAATAATACTGACGGCTATGACGCTCCGACGTCGAGGGGGCACTAAGCGCAATTAAGCCCACCTCGGGGCTCCCCGACATCCGTCTGCCTGCTCGCCGGCTCAAAAGCCACGCCAGGGCTTGACCAGGCGGTCGCACCCCCAAGGTCCTCCTTGAGGACGACGGTGGTCTCCTCCCACGGGTAGACGACTTCGACCCGGTCGGAGAACCACACTGCGACCGTGTCCAACGCGATCATCACCCATGACCTGAAGAAGACCTACGGAAAGCGGACGGTCGTCCACGATCTGCACCTGCGTGTGCCGCAGGGCTGTGTCTACGGCTTCCTGGGACCCAACGGTTCCGGGAAGTCGACCACGATGAAGATGCTGCTGTCGCTGGTGCGCCCCACCGCCGGCGAGGTCCACGTCCTGGGCCGCCCGATGCGACGTTCGACCCGCCGTGAACTCCTGGGCGAGATCGGTTCGCTGATCGAGGCCCCACCGGCCTACGGCCACCTCACAGGCGCCGAGAACATGCGGCTGGTGCGACACCTGCTGGACCTGGACCAGGGACAGGTCCAGCGAGCAGTACAAACCGTCCGCCTACAGGACCACCTCGACAAGCGTGTGCGCGAGTACTCCCTCGGGATGCGACAGCGCCTGGGCATCGCCATGGCGTTGGCCCGAGAGCCGCGCGTGCTGATCCTCGACGAACCCACCAACGGTCTCGACCCCGCCGGGATCGAGGAGGTGCGGGACCTGCTCACCCGGCTGACCGAACGGGGGATCACCGTGATGGTCTCCAGCCACCTCCTGGGCGAGATCGATCGGACCGCGAGCGTCCTGGGGATCCTGGCCGGCGGACGCATGCTCTTCCAAGGGACCCGGGAGCAACTGTTCTCCCGTTCCACCCCCGACGTACTCGTCGACACCCCGGAACCAGAGCGCGCGACCACCCTGGCCGGCCGATGGAACGCGGTCCGAGACGGAGACCGCGTGCGCGTCCCCGGACTCGACCACGCCGCCACCGCATATTTGGTGGATCGGCTGGTCCACGAACGGATCCCCGTCCACGGAGTGCGGCGGGAGGAACAGTCCCTGGAGGACGTGTTCATGGATCTGACCGGGGGGCGGGGTCTGTGACCGGTCGAGTCGTGGTGGCCGAGTTCGCCAAGATGCGACGCCTGCGCACCCTGCCCGTACTCGCCGTCATGGTCGTCGGCGTGGTCGCTTTCTCCTCGTTGACGTTCACCGCCCCCGGTTTCCTGGACGCGATCGACGATCCCCACGCGCGCCCCTGGCAGTGGCTGCTCGGAGGGCCGGCGTTGGCGGTGGCCCTGATCTCTCCCCTCCTCTTGGCGATCGTGGCCGGACGGCAGGTCGACATCGAGCACCAGGGCAACGGCTGGTTCCTCTCCCAGACCTCGGGGGTGACCGCGGGCGGGTTGTGGCGCGCCAAGTTCGTCGCCACGGGTTCACTGGTGGCCGGAGCGACACTGACACAGAGCGCGCTGGTGGCCGCCCTCGGTTGGTCGGTCGGTATCTCCGTCGACTTCCCCACGGGGCAGTGGCTGGGCCACACCGCCTCGGTCCTGGTGATCAACCTGGTGCTGCTCGCCTTGCACATCCTGCTGTCGGCACGCGTCCTCAACCAGCTCGTGAGCCTGGGTGTCGGTGTCCTGGGCACGTTCGTGGCCCTGACCGGAACCGGACTGCCCCCGTGGATCGGCCACCTGCTGCCCCCGTGGAGCTACTACGGGCTGGTCATACCCGTGGACCTGACCGAAGTCGGTGTGGTCGATCTCGACCCGCACCATCCGAGCGTGATCGTCCTGGGTGTGGTGGGCGGGGCCGGGTTTCTCGCCCTCACCCGGCTGTTCGACCGACAGGAGGCCCGATGACGAGAACGATCCGTGCCGAACTCGTCAAACTGCGACGCTCGCTGAGCTGGGCCGTGGTGGTGTTCCTGCCACTGATGGCCGTGGTCACGGGCGTGGTCAACACCCTCGTCTCCGGGCAGCCGCCGGGCGACGGTTGGCACACCCTGTGGATGCGGATCGTGGTCTTCTACGGTCTGTTTCCGTTGGCCGCGGGGGTGGCCGTGCTCGCCGCCCTGGTGTGGCGGGTCGAACACCAGGGCGGCAACTGGAACGCGCTGATGGGGCGCGTCACCTCCAGCCTGGACATCGTGGTCGCCAAGACGGCAGTGACGGCCGCGTTGACGGCGGCCCTTCAGATGGTCCTGGTGATCGGCGTGATCGTGGCCGGGAAGCTGGTGTTCGACCTGCCCGGGGGCCTACCGCCCCGATACCTCGCGGTCAGTGTGGTGATCGTCGTGGCCTGTCTCCCACTGGCCGCCCTACAGTCCGGCCTGTCCATGCTGATGCGGTCCTTCGCGGCCCCCGTCGCCGTGGCGCTGGCGGGGGCGACCGTCGGCACGCTCCTGCTACTGACCCGGTTGGAGACCCCGGCGCTGCTCCTGCCGTACGGCCTGGTGAGCCGGGTGACCCAGGTGGGGACCGGCGCCTTCGTCGACGATGGCTCGGTCGCCCTTCCCACGTTGGGCGTCCTTGTGGCCGTGGCCCTCGCGCTCACGGTCGCGCTGGTGGCCGGTGCGGCGGTTCTCCTGGACCGACGCGACGTCCACTGACCCGTCCCCCTCCACCAGGCTCGATCAGACCGACTTCGTAGGCCAGGACCACGCTCTGGACGCGGTCACGCAGGTCGAGTTTGGTCAGGATCCGGCGCACGTGGGTCTTGACCGTCGTCTCGGACACGTACAGTCGGCCGGCGATCTCGGAGTTGGAGTACCCACGGGCCATCAGCACCAGAACCTCCCGCTCGCGGGGCGTGAGGGAGTCCAGGGACCCGTGACGGTCCTCCTCTCCCCCGGGCAGGTGGTCGGCGAACCGATCGAGGAGCCGTCGCGTGGCGCTGGGGGCGACCACGGCGTCGCCGGAGTGAACGGAGCGGATCGCCGACAACAAGGCGGAGGACGGCGCGTCCTTGAGCAGGAATCCGCTCGCCCCGGCCCGCAGCGCCGCGTAGACGTACTCGTCCAGGTCGAAGGTGGTCAGCATCAGCACCCGCGGGCCCCCGGCCGTGGCACGGAGCCGGCGGGTGGCCTCCACCCCGTCCATGCGGGGCATCCGCACGTCCATGACGACGACGTCGGCCGCGACGGTCTCCAACAGACGCAGGGTCTGAGCCCCGTCCCCGGCCTGGCCCACGACCCGCATGTCGGGTTGGGAATCCAGGACCATCTGGAAACCCGTCCGCACCAACTCCTGGTCATCGACCAGGACGACGCGGATCGTCTCCCGGGGCTGCTCGTCCGGTGCGTTCACTGCTCTCCTTCTCTGCCTCTCGGCTCACCCGGTGTCGGAACGCAGCGGCAGTGACGCCACCACCTCGAAACCTCCGTCGGCGCGGGGCCCCGCGCGCACGCTACCGCCGTACACCGAGACCCGCTCGCCCATACCGATCAGACCGTGACCACCGTCGCCGTCCACCGCCGCGACGGCGGGCTCACCACCCCCTCCGTCGTCGCGGACGCTCAACTCCAGGGCGTCCTCGCCATAGCGCACACGCACCAGGACCCGGCCCACCTCGGGCCCGGCGTGCCTGAGCGTGTTGGTCAACGCCTCCTGGACCACGCGGTACGCGGCGAGCTCCACCCCGGTCGACAGTTCGCGCCTGCGTCCGTCAACGGTGAACTCCACCGGCAGACCCGCTTCGCGTACCCGCTCGACCACCTGTTCCACCTGCTCCAGACCGGGGCGCGGAGCGTACTCCTCCTTGGTGTCCTCTCTGAGGACGCCGAGTATCCCGCGGACCTCGGCCAGAGCCGACCTCCCGGTCGCCGCGACGGTTCCCAAGGCGTTCTTGGCACGCGCGGGGTCCTGGTCGATCGCGTACGTCGCACCCTCGGCTTGGACCACCATCACGCTCAGGTTGTGCGCCACCACGTCGTGCATCTCGCGGGCGATGCGTTCGCGTTCCTCGGCCACCGCGACCCGCGCGCGAGCGTCCCGTTCCCGCTCCAGCCACCGCGCCCGTTCCTCCAACCCGGCGAAGTAGCGCCGCCGCACCTTCGTGTAGAGCCCCACCACCCAGAAGAGCAGGATGAGACAGGAGTACAGGGCGAAAGCGTCCCAGTCGTCCCAACCGACGTACTCGGACCGCAGGAGGGCGACCAGGAAACCGGCTTCGACCACCACCAGCGCGACGGTCGCCCGGACCGGATCACTGAGTGACGCGACGGTGTACAGG
>NZ_JBEYLC010000012.1:0-115108 GCF_040635885.1 Nocardiopsis sp. NPDC006832
CTCGTCCAGGACGACCGTCTTGAACGCGGTGTTCTCGCCTTCTCGGCCCAGGTCCTGGGCGGTGAGGAACTTGCCGGCGCGGTGGCCGTCGTCGGAGGCCAGGGTGCCCCGGGCCAGGTGGAACAAGGCGAAGAGCGTGGTCAGGGCGATGGCCGCGTACAGCACCCAGGCGGTGGCGCGACGGGCGGAGCGGTAGGGCGGGGACGCAGACGGAGACGGTGGCGGTGCCAGGGGCGAGGGAGGGTACGGGTTCGGGCCGACGGACACCTCACACCTCCAGGGGGAGGGCGGCGGGAATCGGGACCCGTCGCGGGCCGGTGAGCATCTCGCCGAACGCCGACGCCTCGCGGGCCAGCACCCAGCGCAGCAGTTCCGTCAGGCTGGGGTCCGGCAGACCGTCGGGGTTCACGACGGCACTGGTCACGAAGGTCGCCATGGTGCCGAAGTCGGCCCGCGCCGCGCGCAGCAGGTTGTCGGCGCCCATCACCTCGCGCAGCCACAGCTCGGGCGGAACCCCCGTGGGGTCAAGGGATGTGTGCGCGAGCAGGTCGCCGCGGGTCACCACCACCGCGATCCGGGTCCTGGCCTGGCCCATGCCGTGTGCGCGATACCACCGGTGCACCTGGTCTCGGACCTGCATGTAGGCCCGTTCGGGGTCGGGCGTCTGGGAACGGTCGCCGGCGAGCCGGAGCCGTTCGTCGGGGTCGAGGGCGTTCCATACGGCGGGGACCGCCAGGGGGTCCAACACCAGCAGGAACGTGGTGGCCTCGCCCAGGTAGGTGAGGTCCTCGGTGCGGTCGGTGGTGTTGAACGATTCCCCGGCGGTGTCGTAGAGCTGCATCAGGAGGGCGCACCGGTCGGCCTCCACGCGCAGGGTCAGCCCTCGGGCCCGGCGCCCCGGTGGGGTGGACGGCACCCGGTGGTCGGGTGCGAGCCGGGGCCGGCTGTCGCGCAACCTCTGTTCGGTCTCGCGCCCCATCGCCACGGTGCGGGCGCGGACGTGGCGTTCGGCGGCGTACGTCAGGGCCACGTGCAGGCCGTGGGTGAGTCGGGTCTTGCCCGCGCCGGCCGCCCCGAACAACGGCAGGACGAACTCGCGGGCCTCGCCGGGCCGGTGCTCCAACACCTGGGCACAGTGCGGGCAGTGGGTACGCAGGTCGGCGCTGCCCAACAACAGCAGTGTGGGCAGGTCCCCGCCGCACACGCACCGGCGACGGAACACACCCCGTGCCCCGGGCCGCACGTCTCGGTGTCGCCGGCCGCAACCGTCGCACGCGTAGGAGGGGTAGGGCATGTGTTCGAAGCAGCGTGGGCACACCATACGGATCCGGCGTACGAACAGCGACGCGCCGTCCACCAGCCGTAGCGCGCCGACCCCCGTCCAGGCCACGGCGGAGTGGACCAGTGCCACCACCAGTTGCAAGCACAGGAACGGCGTCAGGAACACCACGAACGGGCCGGCGTCGAGGTGGACTCGGCGGTGTACCTCGGCCAGGTCCCGCCAAAGGGGACCGCCGTGGTACCCCCACCACGCGGATTCCTCGGGCCCCGGTGGTGTCACACGCGGACCGTCACCCCGATACAGCACCTCGTGGATCCGCCGTAGGTGCAGGACCACCAGGAACACGAGCCCGGCCGCCAGGGCGGCGGCGACCACCACGATCACCGTGTTGACCAGGAGGGCGAACACCCCCACGACACCTTCCACGACCCTCTCCTCCTGCGCTCTCATCGGCTCCCTCCGAAGCGCGGCCCGAACAGGCCGTTCGTCCTGTCGCGTTCTCGGACGCCGCGCACCCACCGGTCGAAGTCCCGTTCCCGGCCGGGGTCGTGGAAGGCCCGACGTGCCGCCGTCACGTCCCTGCGCGACCAGGTGGGCGCGGCGGGTTCCAGCACGTGGAGGAGGAGCGAGCGGCCCCGGTCGATCGCCATGGCCGGGCCTTGCGCGCACAGTCGTCGGGCGGTCAGGAAAACCCGTGCCACGAGTTCGGCCTCCAAAGGTCGCGGGGACAGACCCAGGATCGAACGGGGCGGCAGGGTCAGACGCTCGGCGGCCACGCGACGGTAGGCGTCGAACAGCGCGTCCGGGCAGTCGGCCAACGCCCGCGTGGCCAGGGGGCCCGTGTCCGTGCCGGTGTGCAGCAGGCGTAGTTCGCGCAGTACCGACACGGCGGAGGAGACCTCCCGATCCGCGGCGAAGAACGCGCCGATGGGATCGGCGGCCAGCGCGGTGAGGGTTCGACGCGGCAACGAGCCCAACACCCGCGCGACCCCGCGTCGCAGTGGGGCGTGCGCCTTCAACAGCTCGGCCAGTTCACGACCCGGCGGAACGTCGGCCAGCGCTCGGGCGAGGGGCTCGGCCCCGTAACGCTCCAACGCGGCCTCGGGCGGCCGCACCCCGCCCGCGCGGGTCCAGCGCAGCAGCTCCACCACGCGCGCGGGTTCGAGGGCACCGTCCAACAGTGCGGCCACCCGGTCCTCGGCCATGGACGACATTCGGGGAGATCGGATGGTCGCCACCGGGGGAGCGGGCGCACCGGACGCGATCCGGGCCAGGGAGTGCCGTACGAGCAGCCCTTCGGCCCGTTCGATCAGCTCCCACGAACCACAGGCGTGCGCCACCGTCTGGAGTCGTGCCGGTTCGTCATCCGCGCATTCCAGGGACGGATCGAGGAGCCGCCCCAGCAGCTCCCGGGCCGGCCCGCGGGGCAACCGGTCAACGGCTTCGGGCAACCAGGCGCGGACCACCCGCAGGTCGGGTTCGGTGACGGGGACACCGGCGTCGCTCAGACGGGCCGCCGCCAGCGGTGGCCGCCACATCGAAAGACCCTCTTCGGCCCCGGAGGCGTAGAGTCCGGCCGAGGCCCAGAGCCGCGGGGCGAGCTCCACACCGGTCAGCAACACGGTCGAGACCACCGACAGCGTGTCCGGGGTGGTCTCCGGTTCCCCCACCTCCTGTGCGGCGCAGTCGCCGGCCCCCAACCCCGCCGCCCCGAAGACGACGAAGCGATCGCGTAGCCCACCCGTGTCGGTCTCCGGCGGCACCGCCACCACGTGCACCGGGGCGTCCTCCGGGCTGCCGCTGTAGGTGGCGAAGGACATCCGCCGGGCGCGCCGGGGCGGCAACAGGTGGGACAGGGCGGCCACCCAGTGGGCGGCGTCCTCGTCCCGGGCCGGCAACAGCACCGGAGCACCTCCGTCGATGGCCGCGTCCACCGCCACCAGCAGCCGACGCAGCAATGCCTCGTCCCGGCCGCGAAGCCAGGCCGCGGTGCGCGTACGGTCCAACGGTCCCGCGACGGGGGAGAGCCGCGGCAGTTCGGGGTCGGTCACCGGCCGACCCGCCCAGAACCCCGCCCCCCACAACTCGGCGGGCAGCGGCCCCTCCTCCCCGTCCAACAGGAGACTGTGCGCGAAGTAGTTGCCCGGCCGGCCGGAGGGATCGTGTCCGCTGGAGACCACCCGGCTCAGCACACGCGCCCCGCCCAGGTCGGGGGAGTAACACAGGTTCACCGGGTGTCGGTGGACCTCCTTCGCCGGCATCGACCTCGGCGGTTCGTACACGGTGAACCGCTCCACCTCGCGCAGCACGCGCGTGTCCACACCCGGGGTGGCGGCGTTGAACTGGTAGCCGCCGCTGCCGGACAGACCGTGTTCGCACGAGGTGTAGTAGAGCTGCGCCGCACCCATCGCCTGAACGTGTCCCTTCCCTAGCGGTCCTTCGCCGGGACCACTCCGAACTCCGAGAGCATCCACAGGAACGGGTCCGCCACCCGATAGGGCCGCACCCCGCCGTGCAGCACGTTGTCCTCGTCGGGTCCCTCACCCAACGCCGACACCCCGAAGTACCGGGCGTTGGCGTAGTGCGTGCGCACGTGGACGTCGACGTCGGCCGCGCCCCAACGGTGCAGGAGCTGTTGGACCTGGGCGTGCACGTCCTGGCCGTCGCGGACGTCGAAGTGGGGCGCGTCCGGTTGGGGTCGTTGCAGGGGGGAACCCTCGTCCAGGTCCTCGCGCAGCGCGTCGATCTTGCTCAGGCACACCGCCACCGGTGTCCTGATCCGTCCCCGAACGTGGTCGGACCGTCGCATCAGCAGGTCCGTGACCCGGCCGAGCATGTCGAACGACCGGTTCCGCGGACTCTCCATCGCGGGCATCCGTGTTCCGGGCGCGGCCGAGGGACGGGCGCCCTTCATCTGCAACGGGTCCAGCAGCACGATCACCCCGTCGGCGTTGCGCAGGTAACGCAGGTTGGTCTCCACGCTGTCCATGTCGTGCAGGTCCTCGCCCGCGGTGTCCAGGAACGACAGCAGCGTGTGGTGCGGGCGGTCCATCAGCAGGCCGGGGCGTAGTCCGGTGTACCGGAAGACCAGGGGTTCGCGGGCCGTCCCGGTGCGCCGGGTCGCCCGCAGCAGCCGGCCCTCCTCGTACAGGGGGGCCTCGTAGTCGCTGCCGAACCGGTGCCGGGTGTGGTCGTCCGCGCCGCCCACCGACGCCCGGAAACGCGCGCCGACCCGGTGTTTCAACTCGTGGATGAGGACGGTCATGAACACGGTCTTGCCGGAGTCGCGGGCACCCACCAGCGCGATGACGCGGCCGCGCATCCGCCCGAAGTTCACCGGCAGCCGTGAGTGGCAGACCAGGCACACCTGTCGGTCGCTCGCCGACGAACACTCCGGGCAGTGGGCCCGGGGACGGCGGCCGTCGGCTTCGAACACCGGAGGCAGTCGTTCCTTGCGGCCCAGGTGGTCGCGCAGCGCCCGGTCCTCCTCCTCGGCGCACATCCGACCGTCGGGTCCGGGGCGTCCCGGGCAACGGAACCCGATCCGCCGTTCGGTGAAGACCGAGTAGCAGTACGGGCACACCAGACGCGACCCCGTGAGCGGGTTCGCGGGGACGACGAGGTTCACAGGCGCAGCTCCCTGACCGAGGGCTGGCGCAGGCGCACGGCGCCGCCCGGACCCAAGGGGAAGCACGTCAACCAGCCGGGGGCGGCGTCCCACGGCGGACGCACCCGTACCGACACCCGCTCACCGGCGTCCAGGTCCCGTGCGGGCAGGACCGACAACACCCGGTCCCGGCCGCTGCGCGCGTGCGGCTGCACCTCACCGGGGGTGAACACGACCGCGATCCGCGGCATCCGACAGGGCACGTCCGCGCTCAGGTGCACCAGCCGTTCGCGGCGCAGCAACCCCACCGGTTCGACCCGGTAGTCCAGGACGACGCGGCCGGGCAGGCGCACGGTCGTGGGAACGCTCAACGCCTCGTCGGTTCCGGAGTGGACGGTGGTGCGGACCGTCACCACGAGGGGACCCGAACCCATGGGAGTCTCGAACCCGCCCTCGGCGTCGTAGCGCACACGCGTGCGTCGCTCCCAACCGGCGGGCTCCCCGTCGGTCTCCTCCGCCCACGTCACCAGGGCCGATGAGGTGTGCTCCGGCCAGGACCAGCCGAGCCGCACCACGGTGTCGTATCGTTCGGCCCGCAGACCCGTCACGGGCGGGGCGACGACCACCCGCACGGGCGAGCCCACCACCCGGTGCTCCCCGTCCTCGGTCATGGCCACCACGTGGGAGACCCCGGCCGGCAGGGACAGCGATAGCCGGTGGCGACCGTCGGACCCCTGGACGGGTTCGCCCGCCACCGGGGCCCCCGACGTCGCCGCGGTCGCGGTCCGGCCCGTGTACAGCCTCACCCGACCCCGTTTCGGTGGGGTCCAGGACGCCACCCGACCGCCTTCGCCCGGGTCGACGCGAAGGTCGCGCACGGGTTCGGCCCGCGGCCCCGGCACCGCCCTGATCAGCAGCCCCGGGGAACCCCGTGTCCACCCCTGCGAGGTCAGGTACACCGCCCGTACCCGGTAGAAGTACTCCTGGTCGGCGCGCACCGACGTGTCGCGAAAGCCCGACCCGTCGTGCTCCACCGACACCACCCCGGTGCCCTTGCCGTGCGGTGGCGCGCCGGCTCCGCGCAGCACCTCCACCCGGGTCGCCTCCGGTGGCCGATGCCAGGACACCGACACCTCCGACTCGTCGACCGTCGTCCGCACCTCGGACACGTCCGGGGCGATCATCGCCGGGGTGCTCACCGACGCCTCCGACTCCTGGCCCTCTCGAACCGTCACCACCGCGTAGTGGGCGTCCACGCCCGCGCCGATTCGGTCGTCGACCAGTTCGACGCCGGTCACCTCACCGAGAGACTCCTCACGAGCGGTGCCTCCGCGACCGGTCCGGCGAGTCACCCGGTAGCCGACCGGGCCCTGCGTATTCGTGTCCGGCCGCCACGTCACCACCACGCGTGACCCGTCCACCCGTGCGGTCACGCCCCGAGGCGGGGACGGTGTCCGTGTTCGTGCGGTCGTTCCCCGACCTGCGGGGGCTTCGGTGGAATCCAACGGGTGGCCTTTCACCGTGGGGACGAAGGTGCTCGGCAGGATTCGACGAGCATACTTCGCAGAGCCCCGTCCCAACGTGGCGAAACACCCTTTTGCGAAACGACTCGGGGGCCGTTTTCGACCTTTTGCCGGAACGGAAGCGAAAATTCTCTCCGATAAAGGTGAAAAGGGATGAATCTATGGCAGGGATCCCTGTGAGGTCCGTGACAACGCCTGGTCCATCCGCGTCGCCAGATCGTCGCTCAGCAGCCGCGCGTAGGTGCCGGTGATGTGGTGGGAGTCCCGGTACACCAGCACGTTGCCGATCACCACCGAACACGTGCCCTCGACACAGAACCGGTCGGTGAGGTCGACGATCTCGGCGTCCTCGACCTGCTCCACCGCCACCTCCTGCGGGTCGGCGGTCTCCATGGCCTGTTCGATCGGACGGTCGCACTCGGTCGGGCTCTCGATGTTGGCGGCCAGGCAGTCCAACACGTCCTGGCTCACCCGCGGGGTGTCGCGTACGGCCAGTACCGGCACGCCTGCTTCGGTGATCTCATCCCACAGTTCCGCCATGCCCTCGCCCATGACCCGTTGGACCTCCGCGGGGCCCTCGTCCCCCAGACCATAGGGGTTGCCCTTCACCGAGGAACTGGTGAACACCAGGTCGGGGTCGATCTCCAGGATCTCGTCGACGGTCTCGCGGTTCCACTCCTGACAGTTCTCGTAGGGCCCGCCGTCCCGTCCCACCAGGATGTCGGTGAACGCGCACGCGGACTTGCTCAGGACCACCAGGCGCCAGCCGCGCTCCTCGCCGAGCTCCTCCAGGGCGGGGATCCACTGCAGACTGTGCGAGTCGCCGGTGATCACCACGGTCGACTCGGCGTCGTCGGGGCCGTAGGCGCACCAGTCGCTGGGATCGTCGTCGTCGAACCCGGCGTGACAACCGTCGTCGTAGGTACGGGGCACGTCGTCCTCGGCGTCGATGGGGGAGGGGTAGAGCATCTCCGAGGACACGGCCCCGCTCTCCAACGCCTTGGGCCCCACGTGCACGGACGGGTCGAACTCGACCGAGGCCATCCGGTCGACCCGGTGCGTGGCGGCGGCCGAGACCAGGGCCACCCCCAGGATCCCGCACACGGCCAGCGCCAGCGCGGCGCGGCCGCTGCGCACGAGCTTGTGCCGGGCCACCGGATCCTCCACCCACACCTTGGTTCCCCAGGCCAGCAGCACCGAGACCCCGGCCGCGAGCGCGATGCCGAGCGGACCGAGAGAGGCCCGACCGAGCAGTTCCAGCGTGAAGATGATGACGGGCCAGTGCCACAGGTACAGCGAGTAGGAGATGTCGCCGAAGAACCGGGCCGGTCGGGTGCTCAACACGACCGAGGCGGCCGGCCCGGAGGGGCTCTCGGCCGCGATCACCGCGACGCAACCCAGGATCGGCAGCAGCGCCGTGTACCCGGGAAAGGGAGTGCCGGAGTCGTAGAGCAGCGCCGATGCCACGATCGCCGCCAGCCCGAGCCATCCCAGCGGCAGCCGCAGACGTTCCGGCAGCGACCCCTGGGACATCGCCACGGCCGACAATCCGCCCGCCGCGAGCTCCCAGGCCCGGGTGACCGGCCAGAAGTAGGCGCCCGCGTCACCGGAGAGGGTCATCCAGATCGAGCAGGCCAGGGACGCCACGAACACCGTGCCGAGCACGGCGGTCAGCACCCCGTTCCCCGCTCGCCACCGACGCGCCGCCAACGCCCACAGCAGGAACAACAGCGGCCACACCAGGTAGAACTGCTCCTCCACCGAAAGCGACCAGAAGTGCTGCACTGGGCTGGGCGGGGTCTCCGCCGCCAGGTAGTCCAGCGCCTGGTCGGCCAGGTACAGGTTCTCCACCCACAGGGCCGAGGCGAGCAACTGCCAGGCGGTGTCGCCCAGCCTGGTCACCGGCAACACCACCAGTGACACCACGCCGGTGACGAGGAGGACCAGTGTGGCCGCGGGCAGCAACCTGCGCACCCGCCGCACGTAGAACTTCGCCAGCGACACCCGCCCGTGTTCGGTGACCTCGCGCAGCAGCAACGACGTGATGAGGAAACCCGAGATCACGAAGAAGACGTCGACGCCCACGTAACCACCGGGGAGCAGTTCCGGCTCCAGGTGGTAGACGAGCACGAGCAGGACGGCGAGGGCGCGGAGGCCTTGTACCTCGGGTCGGAACCTGGTCAGGGTGGTTCCGGTCCGCCCATCGCCCTTGCCTGAGGAAGGGATGGGCGGTTGCGCGGGGAGAGCGGGTGATCGCATTGTGCCATGGTGGCGTGTCCCGGGAAACCTCTGGCACAGACACGGCAATGCTTCAGTGAGAATTTCCCGAACCGTCGTTCCGAAGTGAACCCGGCCTGTCTCGAACGTCACCGAATCACCCACTCCGGGACACCGTTCCGCCCCACGATGACCTATGGGTAACGCAGATCACACCCTGGTCGGAGTTTCCTGTTTCCCCGTCGAAAGAACGCAGGAAACGAGGCGATCGACCTTTCTGATTCCGCCCTTTCCGAACATTATCGAGTTGCGGTCGAGTTGTCGTGATCAGGGGAGTGTGTCGTTTTTCCCTGTTTGATGGCAAGTTTCGAGGCCGCGGAAACGACATCTTCCCGAAAGGTCGGAAGGACGCCATGAACAGCTGTTTCGTCAACTACCGGACGGGCGACGGAGAACATGTAGCGACGCTGATCGACCGGGAGCTCTCCCGGCACTTCGGCGAGGAGGAAGTGTTCCGAGCCAGTAAGTCGATCCCTTCCGGAGCGGACTTCGAGAAGGAGCTGCGCAGGGCCGCCGCCGACTGCGCGGTGCTCTTGGCCGTCATCGGTCCCCGCTGGGCGTTGCCGGGAGATGACGGACGTCGACCCTTGGACGACCCCGAGGACTGGATCAGAAGGGAGATCGTCCTCGCGTTCGACTCCGATGCCACCGTCATCCCCGTCCTGGTGGAGAACACGCCCCGTCTCAGGTCCGCCGACCTGCCCGCCGATCTCGCGCCCTTGGCCCGCTGTCAGTACCGCCGCTACCGGCACCGCAACAACGAGAGTGACATCGAGGAGCTCGTGGCGGCCGTCGAGATCGCCGTACCGGACCTGGAGGACAAGGCCGCCTGTCGGGCCGGGCAAAGGGACGAACAGGTGGCGGACCGGCCCGGCACCACCAACACGATGCGCGACGTCGACGGTTACGCGGTCCAGTCTCAAGAACACACCGTCAACGGGGTCGCGGGGGTCAGTGGTGAGGTCGGCAGCATCATCACCGGATCCCCGGGCACTGTGCATCACGGGACCGGGGACATCAATCAGAACTCGCCGACCCACCACGGCACCGGTGACCAGATCATCGGCGCCCCCGAGCGGCGGAGGACACGGTGACCCCACCCGAGGCGCCGATCGACTCGACCCTGGTGGAATCCGACGAGAGCACGCTCCACTCCGGGCACGGGGACATCAATCAGAACTCGCCGACCCACACCGGCTCAGGAAACCAGCTCGTGTTGTCCGGGGTCTCCTTGGAAGAGGCCTCGCAATTCGAAATCGATGACGAGGGGCGCCTGCGGCGTCGGCGTGAACGCCATGTCATCGCCGAAGATCGCCTCGGGAATCTGCGTCGTCGCTTCGTCGCTCCTCCGAACCTGGACGAGGACGGCCTGCGCGAACATCTCGCCACCTATGGTGCCGTGGTGCTGGTCGGTGGTCAGGGTGAAGGCCTGCGCACCGCGGCCCAGATGCTGTTGGTCCCACGAGGTCAGGAAGACGACCACGACATCCGTGAGGACCTCACCACCGAGGACGAGGTTCCGCGCCTGGACGTGGGAACGTTGCGGGGAGGGGAGCGACTGTTGCTCGACCTCACCCGCAACGGGGTTCCACGGACACGGGAGATCCTCCGTTGGCTGGAACCCCTCCGGAACCATGCGCGTCGGGCAGGCGCCCGTCTGGTCGTGCTCTTCGACTCCAAGGACAAGGACGACATCCCGATCGAACTGCGCGATCACGTGGTCCGACCGGGGCGTCCCGACCCTCTTGCGGTACTCCGCAGCCACCTCGACGCCAAGGACGTTCACGGGTTCTTCCCGGCCCACGCCCACAAGCATGTACGGGAGTGGGCCGTCCGGGCCTCGATGGGGGAAGTGGAGGAGCTGGCGCGCAGGGTGAAGGAGGTGGGCAAGGAGCGTGGTGGTGAAGGGCTCATCGGGGAGTGGCTCGACGCGGCTCTGAAAGGTGACACGGACAAGCTCCTCGAACCATTGAGGAAAGCGGGTGGTCGTGGTCGCGCGCTGTTGCTCGCCGCCTCCGTCCTGGAAGGAACATCGGTGGAGCGCCTCGCCACGGCGGTGGAGCACCTCCTGCCGATGGTCCGTCTTCCCGAGGACGTGACACCTTTGATCGAACGTCCCCACTTTCGGACGGAACTGTCGGAACTGGGACTGGAGGTCGGAGCGGACCGTCGGGTCCGGTTCCGGCGCGTTGGTCAGGCCGCCGCGATCCGGGCCGAACTCTGGGACGCGCACCCTTGGCTGCACGACGTGTTCGACCGATGGGTCGATATTTGTGTCCGCGGCCCGGTCCTGTCACCGACCGACCGCGACCGGGTCGCCGAACGGTGGACCGAGCAGAGGTTGCGGGTGGACCGGCCGGACCGGGTGTTCACCGCGGCCATGGATTGGAGTGGCGGGGCCGAGAAGGCTGGGAACAGGGCACCTCAGTCCGCGATCGCCCTGTCCACGGCCCTCAAGGATCCGCGGTACGGGCGCCTGACCCGCCGACAGATCTACCGATGGGGAGAAAGGCCACCATCCGAACGACTCTCCCATGTCCTGATCGCGGTGTGCGCTCAGGAACTCGCTCGTACCCACCCGGAACGGGCCCTGGTCCGGCTGCACCTGTTCGCGAGTCACGCGGCCGACAAGGTCTCCGAGGCCGCGCGCTCGGAGTTGAAGGGGCTGGCCCGGGACCGTTCCTTCCACCGGCGGGCCGTACGGAGGTTCTCCTACAAGCTCCGTGAGCGGAACGAAGCCGTGGACCGGACCTTGTTCCGGGAGATGACATGCCCCGATCTCCTGCTGCGCGGTGGTGGGCGACATCCGATCGAACCCGGCGTGCTGGCCATGGTCGCCGAAGGGCTTCCACTCCTCCTCCAACACGAACCGGATCGGACCAGGGAATACGGAGAGCTCTGGATCGGCCGTTCGGAACAGTTCACGGAGATTCTGGTGGTGGCGGCGACGCAGGCGCGAACCCTGGCCGTCCTCTACACGACAGCGCTGCGTCTGCCCCGATACGGCGAGGGCACCCAAGAACCGTCAGGTCGAAGAAGAGAACGGGACGCCCTCCTCCGCAGGATCGATGAGGCACAGGGAATTCCGCCCACTCGGGAGCGTGTGGCTCCGCGAAAGGAGAACGGATGAACGGCACACGTCGAGGTGTGGTCATCATGCTCGGGGTGGTGGCCGTACTCGTCGCCGCCCTGTATCCGCTGATGGACCTGTGGATCTTGGTGGCGGCACCGGTCATGCTGCTTTTCGGTGGACTGGTGCTCATGTTCGGCAGCACCAGGCCGTCGGTCCCCGGGCAGACCGAAACCCCGCCGGATCCGTTCATGGAGAGCGGGCCGCGGAACGTTCGCATCAAGGACGAACCGCTGTCCAGCCGGGACGAGCACTATCCCTTCCTGTTCTCGGCGATGGTGATGTGGCGGTGGACGGGTGTCCCCGACCCTCGTCTGCACAACCCGGCCGGCCAGGCCCAACGGGTCGTCGCGGAACAGGCGCGCAAGGGCGTGGTCCGGTTTCGTCCGGAGCACTACGACATGGCCCGGCATCAGCTCGCGGCCGATCTGGGTGTGGCCGTGTACGCGTACGACGGGGCCCTGGAGGTGTGGGCCGAGGACGTCGAACTCACCCTCTCCGACGACGACATGACGCGTCTGGAACGGCTTTCGCGAATGCGCAAGGAGAGCGTGGTCTGGGAGGTGGAGAAGTCGGTCGAGTCCGCCAAGCGCCGGTATTACGCCGATGACGTCCTGGCGACGCCGGGCAGCGCGATCGTGTGGGACCTGGTGCGGGGAGACGCGGACGTGGGCCGAACCCATGGTCTCATCGAAACGCTCGCGCGGTTGGCCGAGGCCTCCAAGGGCGAAGACCTGTCCGACCTGCTGGTGCGCCTTCGGGGCGCCGCTCCTGAGGAGTTCGCCTTCCTCGGCGAGTCCGAGCCGGAGGTCCGGGAGTACCGGGATGACCGAAGGGGTCATGGGTTCGACGACTTCGTTCCCCCTGGGACCATGGACGACCACACTACTTCGGACGCCTCCGATACGGCCCGGCTCATCCTTTCCTGGTACGACGATGAGGACGAGGACACCAGGATGCAGAACGTGCATCGCCAGGTCAGGCTCTTGGAGGACGCGGGGGCTCGGGACATCGCCAGGGAGCTCCGGAGCCTTTACCCGCTGCCCGACGATGAGGACTTCGAGGAGGCCGAACCCTCTGACGGTCGTCGACCCGCCCCCGACCTCGCGGGCGCGGACTGGATCGGTCATGAGACCGACACACCCATCAACACGCGCAACGGCTATGGAGCTCCTCTGAAGTGAGCCCTCACCGGGGCCGCGTCCCAAGGGCGCGGCCCCACACGGTCGTTCAAACGCCGTGGAGCACGCTCAACAGCCGGGGCGAGAGCTCTCGAACGGGGGCGTGACCGTGGTGCCGGTTCAGGGCCTGATGCAGGCGGCGAAGGTCCACGCGAACCGTCGCCGAGTCCGAACCGGCCCCTTCGCCCAGTAGTTCCTCGGTGAGGGCGCAGGCGTGGTCGACCTCGCCGGACAACGCGTGCGCCAGGGCACGGCGAACTCCGAAGCGGGCACGGGCACGTGCGGCGTTCACGGGTAGGGCCGCGCACTCCTGATCCAGAAGTCGTGCGGCTTCCTCCGTCCGCCCCAGGTCGACCAGGCACCAGCCACGCACCACACCGACCGGATCACCTACGTGGCTGGAACCGAGTATCTCCGGGCCTCCGTTGTCGCCGGGGTCGGATGTCAACAGGGTGCGGGCGCGTTCCAGGGCACGCTCACATGAGAGGGGATCACCGGCCAGCGCGTGGCCCTGGGCCTCACGCTTGGCCGCGAGACCCTGTACGCGATCGGAGGTCGATGGGTCGCGTTGTGCGTGTCGGGCCAGTTCGAGCGTGCCCAGTCCGTCGTGGGCGTACATCGTGACCAGCGCCCTGCGAACGAGCGCGTACTCACCCATGTTCCGGTCTCCCCCTTCCCGAGCCATCGCAACGGCGGTGTCGGTCCACCACAGGGCGCGCCGGTCGTCTCCGGACTCCTGCGCCATCCATCCCGCGTACTCGGCGAAGCGAGCGGCCAGTCGCAGGGTCTCCGGCCGGTCTGCGGGGGAGGCCGACGCGGCGAGCTGCCTGAGCGCGTTGGCCAGGGAGACCGCGACGGGGAAGACCATGGAGGGCGCGGTGTGCTGTCCCAGTGAGCGCAGACCGCCCAGTTGCGCGCGAAAGCCCTCCAGGGCCGGCGCGACCTCGCGAGTGCGGGAAGAGGGGTTCGGATCCCCGATCTCCAGTAAGGAGAAGGCACTGAGGGAGAGGACGGTGCGCCGGTCGAGGCCGACGAATCCCGTCTCACCGTTCGGGGTCAGGCCCATCAGCCATACCTCCTGTTCTTGGGTGGTGGACTCCGTCGGGGTGTCGTGCCGGGGGATGGAGGGATCGGTCCGCACCAGGGCGGCGAGCTCTCCGTTCGCGTCCAGTGCCGCGTCACAAGCACGGGCGACGTCGGAGGTGGCGGGCTTGGTCCCGTTCTCCACCTTGCTCAGGTAGCCCTTGCTGTAGTGGGCGCGGCGGCTCAGTGCTTCGAGACTCATCCCGGCCGTCGTTCGACGGCGACGGAGTTCGGTATGGAACATTCTGGTCACCTCTGCTGATTTCGTCGGGGGTGTCCCGCCGCCCGGTGATGGGGGAGGCGGGAAACGTGGGCTTCGAGGTCAGGAGGGGGAGGTTCCCGCGGCGACACGGGAGGGTCTCCGGAGGAGCACGACTCGGCATTGGTGGCACGAGCACGCTCGTTCTCGGGCAGACTGGCATGTGGACCTTCCCAAGTCATTCCCCTGCCCCCGCAAGAGGAGACACCCGTGGCCACCTACACGCGCACCCGCCTGACGGCGGTCGTCGTGGTGCTGCTCGTCCCGGCGGTGCTGTATCCGCTGGTCGGGCTGTGGACACTGGTGTGGATTCCGGTGGCGTTGATGCTGCTGGGGGTGGCCCTGGCGCGGCCGGCGGTGTTGGCCGGAGTCGGGCCCGCACTGGCGCGGGCGCTGTCCGCGACCGAGTCCGAGGCCGAACCACGACCCGTTGAGGCCGAGGAGCGTCGCGATGGTTCCGACCGGGGCTCCGACCATGGCGACGAACCCGACCCGGTGCCCGCCCCGCGTGGCGAGAGCGGCACCCGCGGGATACGTCTGCGCCGCACCGCGCTGCCCAGCGCCGAGGACGACTACGACTTCGTTTTCTCCGCGCGGGTGCACTGGCGGTGGGCCGGCCGGGTCGACCTGCGCCTGCGCAACCCCGCCGGTCCCGCCTCGCGTTCGATCCTGCTGCGCGCCCGTGAGCTCCTGGCCCACACCCTCCCGCAGGACCGTGGGGTGGTCGAGGTCGAGCTGACCGCGCTCTTCGCCACGGAGTCCCCCGTGGCCGACGGCATCGTCGAGGTGTGGGCCGACGACGTGCGCGTGGACCTGGACGACGAGGACGAGGAGCGCCTACGGAGCATCGTCCGCCTGCGCAAGGACCGCGCCCTGTGGGAGGCCGAGCACGAGGCCGAGTCGGTGCGCGCCGTCCTGCGGGACGCCCCGGCGAGCGGACCGGGACCCGTACCCGGCGGCCCGGCGCCGGACCCGAGGCCCTCGCCCGCGCGTCCGTCGTCCGAGGAGTCGATCGAGGAACTGTCCGGCCAGATCATCGAACACTTCGAGCACCCCGTCTCCGGCAGCGGTGTCGACGACGAGGGTTACGAGAGCTACTGGTGGCCCGCCGACCCCGGTGAGGACGAGGCCGCCATGCAGCAGGACGTCCAGGTCGCCATCCTGCGCGGGCTGATCGAATCGGTCCCGGGCGAGGCCGAGCGCGCCGCGTTCGTCCGGGAACAGGTGCACATCCTGGAGCGCGGCGGCTTCGCCCACGTGGCCGAGCGCATCCAGTCCGTCTACCCCGACCACTGATCCCGGGTCACTGACCCCGGCCCCGGACTCGGGCCGCTCACCGCGATGAGTTCTCCCCGTTCGGGAAGTCTCCCCTGTTGTCGACGTCACCCCTCGACCACACAGGAGGAACACGTGTCGCAACTGCTGAGAGTCCAGAACTTCAGTGTCTCCGAGGACGGGATCGCCGCCGGGCGGAACCAACGCCTCGACAGCCCGTTCGGCGACGTCGATCGTCCCGAGCTGCTCTTCGAGTGGGCAGGGGCCACGGCGGGATGGCCGGGCCGCACCGACCCGGGAGGCAGCCGGGGCCTCGACGACTACTTCACGCGCGACTTCGCGAACAACATCGGCGCCGAGATCATGGGCCGCAACAAGTTCGGCCCCCAGCGCGGGCCTTGGCCCGACCACGAGTGGCGCGGCTGGTGGGGAGAGGAACCACCGTTCCACACCCCGGTGTTCGTGATGACCCACCATGAGCGCCCCTCGTTCACGCTGTCCGACACCACGTTCCACTTCGTCGGAGGCGACCCGGCCACGGTCCTGGAGCAGGCGCGGCGGGCCGCGGGCGGCGGGGACGTCCGACTCGGCGGCGGGGTCACCACCATCCGTCGGTTCCTCGAAGCCGACCTCGTCGACACGATGCACGTGGCGGTCGCGCCGCTGGAACTCGGGGCCGGTCTGAAGCTCTGGGAGTCCCCCGAGGAGCTGCTCGACCGGTTCCACCTGGAGGTCGTGCCCAGTCCGAGCGGTGTGCGGCACCACCTGTTCTGGCACAGGTGACGCGAGGGCTCCGATCCCGGACATGCCCGGGTACGGGGCTCAGGCGGTGGTGAACTTGGGGGAGTAGGCGGCGTGCAGGACCAAAGTGGCCGCGCCGATGGCCCCGACGTCCTCACCGATCAGGGACGGCTCCACCCGTACCCGGCGCACCCCGCGGGCTATGGTGCGTTCGGCCACCGCGCGGTCCAGCGCCCGGGCGTACAGCGCCCCGATGTGCGACATGCCCCAGCCGCCCAGCACCACCACCGGGACGTCCACCAGGTTGAGCAGGGTCACCGCGGCGTCGCCCAGGCGCCGACCGGCCTCGCCCACCACCGCCGCGGCGACGGGGTCCCCGGCGCGCGCCTCCCGGCACACCTTCCGGTACGCCGCCACCGTGCGGGCCTGTCCGCGTTCGTAGTCCGCCCGGTCCTCCCCACGTCGGCGGGCGGCCTCGGTGGCGACGGCGTGCGGGGCCGTGTAGGTCTCCAGGCAACCCCGGTTGCCGCACGGGCAGTCCGGTCCCCGAGGGTCCACGGTCACGTGACCGATCTCGGCCGCGTTGAAGGTGCCGCCGCGGTACACGTCGCCGTCCAGCACCAGACCGCCGCCGATGCCGGTGCCCACGTACACGAACGCCATGTCCTCGGAACGCTCCCCGCCCCCGGCCCAGCGCTCGCCGATGGTCGCGGCGGTGGCGTCGTTGTCGATCACCACGGCCAACCCGGTGCGTTCGGCCAGGTCCTCACGGAGCGGAACCGACCGCCAGCCGGGCAGGTGGGGCGGGGTGACGGCGCTCGCGGAACGGTCGATCGGCCCGGGCGTGGCCACCCCCAGCCCCAGGACCCGATCGGGGGCGGGCGAGTCCGCCACGATGGCGCGCACCGAACGGCTCAGGGCGTCGATGACCCGGCGCGGACCTTGGGCCGAAGGTGTGCGCCTGCGGGCGCGGGCCACCACCCGGCCGGCCAGGTCGGTGACGATCAGGGTGGTGGAGGCCGGGTCGATGTGCATGCCCACCGCGTAGTAGGCGCCGGCGTTGAGCCGCAGCATGGTGGCCGGTTTGCCGCCTCGGGAGACGGCCCGACCGTCCTCCAGGACCAGGCCGTTCTCCAACAGGCGCCGCACGATGTTGGAGACCGTCTGCGCGGTCAGCCCGGTCTGTTCGGCCAGTTCGACCCGGCTGACCCCGTCGGAGCGGCGTACCGCGTCGAGCACCCTGCTCTGGTTGAGGTCGCCCAACCACAACAGGTTGGTGCTGGTGCGCATGCGTGGAGTCCCTCCGCCTTGCCGGTGCGGACGCCCGGCCGTCCGTCCCACCCGAGGGTAACCGCACCGGTTCACCTCACTTCCCCCATTGTCTTTATCCAAGGTTTTTAGTAAGCATGTGATGCGGCTCACTTTCTCGGGTCGCCCGGCCATCGCTGCGTGAGGGGTACACGATGAGGGGAACTCCAAGGAACACCACCCGGGCGGCGGCCGCCGCCGCGCTCCTGACCCTGATCGCCGCCGGCTGCTCCTCGGGGGACGAACGGGACGCCACCACCGTTCGGATCGCCTACCAGAAGTTCGGCACCTTCATCGCGATGGACTCGCTGATGCGGAAGGTCAAGGAGGAGTTCGAGGCCGACAACCCCGACGTCACCATCGAACTCAACGCCATCGAGGCGCAGGCCGAGGACTACCAGACCCAGGTCAACCTCATGAACGGCTCCGCGAGCGAGGCCCCGGACCTGATCTACCAGGACACGTTCACCATCAACCAGGACGCCGACGCCGGGTACCTCATGCCGCTGGACGATCACTTCGACGCCTGGGAGGACGCCGAACGGTTCAACGAACAGGAGGCCGAGGCGGTCACTTCGCTGGACGGAACCCGTTACGGGGTCATGCTCGGCACCGACGTGCGCGGCCTCTGGTACCGGACCGACTTCCTGGAACAGGCCGGTGTGGCACTCCCCTGGGAACCGGCCACCTGGGACGAGGTGCTCGACACCGCCCGCGCCGTGCGGGACGAGTTCGGCGACGAGGTGGTCCCCCTCAACGTCTACTCGGGGACCCCCGCCGGTGAGGCCGCCTCCCTCCAGGGCTTCCAGATGCTGCTCCGCGGCACCGACGACAGCCTGTTCGAGGAATCCTCCGAACGGTGGGTCTCCTCCAGCGCCGGGTTCACCGAGTCCCTGGAGTTCGTCCGGACCATCTACGACGAGGACCTCACCCTCGACCCACAGGACGCCCTGGACGCCAACATCGGCACCGTCAACAACGAGGAGCGCTTCCCCAACGGGGAGATGGCGATCAGCCTGGAGGGCTCGTGGGCCACCCAGTCCTGGATCGAGGAGGCCAACCAACCCTGGCCGGAGTGGGAGGACCACATGGAGTTCACCCCCATGCCGACCCGGGACGGGCAAGGCGCGGGCGCGAGCAGCATGTCCGGTGGCTGGGCCCTGTCGATGGGCGCCCACGCCACCGACCCCGACCTGGCCTGGCGGGTCATGGCCCACGCCCTGAACCAGGAGAACGCGGTGAAGTTCGCGGTCGAGGGCGGCCAGATCCCGGTGCGTTCCGACGTCGCCGAGGACCCCGGTTTCCTGGAGGCCGCGCCCAAGGCCGAACAGTTCGCCGAACTCGTCGACATCACCGGCTTCCGGCCCGCCTACAGCGAGTACCCCAGGGTGTCCCTGGCGGTCCAGGAGGCCATGGAGGTCGTCATGCTGGGCGAGGCCACCCCGCAGGAGGCCGCCGAACTCTACGCCCAGGAGTTGGAGTCGATAGTGGGCCCCGACAACGTGACGGACGGTTCCTGACCGGTGGCGACCACGACCACCCACGACGACCGGACCATCCGGGAGGCCGCGGCCCACCGAGGCCGGCGGTGGGCGCGTTCGGCCCGCTGGGTCCTGCCCATGGGCCCCGCCCTGTTCCTGCTGCTGGCGTTCTTCGCCGGCCCCATCCTGTGGACGGTGTGGGCGTCCCTGACCAACGCCGCCCTCACCGGCGCGCAGGCCGCGCAGACCGAGTTCGTCGGCTTCGCCAACTTCGAACGCCTGCTCGCCGACACCCGTTTCCGCGAAGCCACCGTCCTGACCGTGCTCTTCCTGGTGGGGTGCGTGTTCGGGCAGACCGTGCTCGGCCTGACCCTGGCGCTGCTGATGCGCAACCGGCACGGCGCGGTGCGCGCCACGGTCGGCGCGATCGTGGTGGGCGCCTGGGTGGTCCCCGAGGTCGTGGCGGGGTTCGTCTGGTACGCGTTCCTGGAACGGGAGGGCAGCTTCAACTCCGTCCTCGGGTTCTTCGGCGCGGAGCCGCAGAACTGGCTGTTCACCGCGCCATTGCTCGCGGTGGTGTTGGCCAACATCTGGAAGGGCACCGCCTTCTCGATGATGACCTACTCGGCGGGTCTGGCGGAGGTGCCCGACGACCTCAAGGAGGCCGCCAGGGTGGACGGCGCCTCCTCCTTCCAGGTGCTGGTGCACGTGGTGTTGCCGTTGCTGCGCCGCACACTGGCCACCACCCTGCTCCTGATCACGTTGCAGACCGTGCAGGTGTTCACACTGATCTTCGTGATGACCTCCGGCGGACCGGGCGCGCGCAGCACCACGCTGCCGCTGCTGATGTACCAGGAGGCGCTGCGCCTGGGCGACCTGGGCTATGGAACCGCGATCGCCCTGGCGCTGCTGGTGGTCGCCGGCCTGTTCTCCGTCGTCTACGTGTGGATGCTCAGCAGGGAGGAACAGCGATGAGTCACGAGCGGAGCGGCGGGAACGGCGCACGCACCGGAACGCGGATGGTGGTGAGCGCGCCCGGCCGAGTCGCCTCGACCCTGCTGACGTACCTGATCCTGGGTGGACTGGCCGTGGTGTTCCTGGTGCCCATGCTGTGGATGCTGTTCGCGTCCGTGGACACCGAACCCTCCCTGCGCGCGGGACTTCCCACCTCGCTCACCCTCGACCACTTCACCGCGATCATGACCCCCGAGATCGTCTACCGGCCGATCTGGAACAGCGTCCTGACCTGCGGGGGAGCGGCGGTGATCACCGCATTCTGCTCCATGCTGGCCGCCTATCCGCTGTCCCGGTACAACCTGCGCTTTCGCAAACCGTTCCTGTACTCGGTCCTGTTCGCCACCGGTCTGCCCATCACCGCGATCATGGTTCCCGTGTACGGGATGTTCGTGCAGGCAGACCTGTTGAACTCGCTGACCGCCACCACCCTCTTCCTGGCCGCGAGCACCCTGCCGTTCGGGATCTGGCTGACCAAGAACTTCATCGACGGCATCCCCATCGCCCTGGAGGAGGCAGCCTGGGTGGACGGGGCGTCCGCCTGGCAGTCCCTGCGCTACCTGGTGGCTCCGCTGCTGGCGCCCGGCCTGGCGGTGGTGGGGATCTTCACCCTGGTCACCACCTGGGGCAACTTCTTCGTGCCGTTCATCCTGCTCACCAGCCCGGAGAAGATGCCGGCGGCGGTACGCGTGTTCACGTTCTTCGGCCAGTACGGGAGCGTGCGCTACGGAGAACTGGCGGCGTACTCGTTGTTGTACACGGTGCCGGTGGTGGTGCTGTACATGGTGGTATCCC
The DNA here is from genome assembly GCF_040635885.1 of Nocardiopsis sp. NPDC006832. Lineage (NCBI taxonomy): Bacteria > Bacillati > Actinomycetota > Actinomycetes > Streptosporangiales > Nocardiopsidaceae > Nocardiopsis > Nocardiopsis sp. NPDC006832. The sequence continues at coordinate 20,957 of NZ_JBEYLC010000012.1, forward strand.
GCGCCATGGGCGGCCGGTTCGCCCTCGGCGGGGCGATGAAGGGCTGACCGGCCGCCGGGGGAGTCAGAGCTCCAAGCGCAGGGTGAGGATCTGGAAGGGGCGCAGACCCACGTTCACCAGACGCGGGCCTCGACCGTCCCCGTCGGCCGGTGCCACGGCCGACAACGGCTTCGGGGCGTCCTCGTGGTCCTCCTCCAACAGGTTCACCGCCCGCACCCCGCGCACGGGGAAGCCGGTGCGCAGCGACGTCCGAGCACGCCCACCGCGAGCCTCGTAGAGGCGCACCACCACGTCCCCCGAACGGTCGTCGGCGAGCTTGACCGACTCCACGACCACACCGGGGTCGGCGACCTCCACCAGCGGCTCCACCGCCCTCGCACCCGGCGCCGAACGCACCGGCAGGTTGATCCGGTACCCCTCGCGCACCGCGTCCTCGATCTCCGCGCCGGGTGCCAGCGCGTAGCGGAGCCGGTGCTCGCCCTGATCGGTCTCGGGGTCGGGGAAGCGCGGTGCCCGCAGCAGCGACAGCCGCACCGTCGTGGTGGTCCCCCCGTCGGAGCGCACGTCACGGGTGATGTCGTGCCCGTAGGTGGAGTCGTTGAGCACCGCCACCCCGTAGCCGGGTTCGGCCACGTGCACCCAGCGATGCGCGCAGATCTCGAACTTGGCGGCGTCCCAGGAGGTGTTGGTGTGGGTGGGCCGCTTGACGTGCCCGAACTGGATCTCCGACGACGACTCGTGCGCCCGCACGTCCACCGGGAAGGCGGCCTTGAGGAACTTCTCGCGTTCGTGCCAGTCCACGGTGGTGTCCACGTCCAGCCGCCGAGCGCCCGGTGACAGCGACAGCACCTGGGTGAGCGAGGACTCCCCGAAGGAACGGGTGACGCGCACGCCCACGGTGTCTACGGGCAGATCGGACTCCGCGGCCTCCGCATCGGTGAGCGCGGTGACCGAGTCGACCTCGGTGAGGTCGGTGACGCTGTTGCGGTAGAACTCGTCCACGTCCCAGGCGTCCCACTGGTTCGGGACGTCCTGGTGCAACTGGAGCAGATTGCCGGGCAGCCCCGGGGCGAGCACCTCCCGGCCCTCGGGTTCGGCCGACCGGTCCAGGACCGACATCACCAGCCCTCGGTGGTCCACCCGCACCGTCAACAGTCCGTTGTCCAGGACGAACCCGCCGTCGACGCCGGTCAGGGTGGGCTCGACGGCGCCCTCGACGGTGGGGGAGAGGACCCGAGAACGCGGCGACGCCCCCAGCGCGGGCACCCCGTCGCGTTCGTGGGGGGTCGGGTTGAACACCACCTCGTCGCCCTCACCGCCGGTACCGTCGCCGGCGCCGGCCAGCGCGGCCTGGGCCCGGCCGATGACCTCGGTCAGTTCCGCGGCGACCTCCCGGTAGGACTCGGCCGCCTCACGGTGCACCCACTGGATCGAACTCCCCGGCAGGATGTCGTGGAACTGGTTGAGCAGCACCGTCCGCCACACCCGCTCCAACCGCTCATAGGGGTACTCGGCCCCCACACGCACCGCGGCCGTGGCCGACCACAGCTCCGCCTCGCGCAGCAGGTGCTCCGAACGCCGGTTGCCCTGCTTGGTCGCCGCCTGGCTGGTGTAGGTGCCCCGGTGGAATTCCAGGTACAGCTCGCCCGACCAGACCGGGGCGTCGGTGTACTCGGCGTGCGCCCGCTCGAAGAACTCCTCGGGGTGCTCGATCGTCACCCGAGGCGATCCCTCCAGATCCCGCAATCGCGCGGCCCGGCCCAACATCTCGCGGGTGGGCCCACCACCGCCGTCCCCGTGCCCGAACGGCACCATCGAGTACGAGGACCCGCCCTTGTCCCGGAAGTTGCGGGAGGCGTGCGCCAGCTCCGCCCCGGTCAGTTCCGCGTTGTAGGTGTCCACCGGCGGGAAGTGCGTGAACACCCGGGTGCCGTCCAGCCCCTCCCACCAGAACGTGTGGTGGGGGAACCGGTTGACCTGGTTCCACGAGATCTTCTGGGTGAGGAACCAACGCGACCCCGACAACCGCACCAGCTGTGGCAGGGCCGCCGAGTACCCGAAGGAGTCCGGCAGCCACACCTCCTGGGTGTCCACGCCCAACTCGTCACGGAAGAACCGCTTGCCGAACACGAACTGACGGGCCAGCGCCTCCGCCCCCGGCATGTTGGTGTCGGACTCCACCCACATGCCGCCCACCGGAACGAACCGGCCCGCCTCGGCCTCCTTCACCACCCGATCGAACAGCTCCGGCTGGTGCTCCTTGATCCACGCCCACTGCTGGGCCTGCGACATCGCGAACACCAGCTCGGGGTGGTCGTCCATCAACCCCACCACGTTGGCGCTGGTGCGCGCCACCTTCCGGACGGTCTCGCGCAGCGGCCACAGCCACGCCGAGTCGATGTGGGCGTGCCCGACCGCCGAGATCCGGTGCGCTCCGGCCGTGGCGGGTGAGGCCAGCTCCGGGGCCAACACCTCACGGGCGCGCTCGGCGCTGCCGGGCACGTTCTGCGGGTCCAGCGCGTCCAGGGTGCGGCCCAGCGCGCGCAACAGCCGCCAGCGCCTGGGATCGCCCTCGTCGAGTTCGCGCGCCAGCCCGCCGGCCACCTCCAGGTCCAGGGCGAGCTCCCACACCCGGCTCTCGAAGATCGCCAGGTCGGCGCGGGCCAACCGGTACAGGGGTTCGTCGTCGGGGCCGCGTCCGCCGCCCAGCTCGGTGGGCTGGAACGGCGGGTCGTCGAGGATGACGGGGTTGGCGGCGGCCTCCACGTGGAACTCCACCTCCTCGCCGCCGTCGACGGGGGAACCGACCGGGATCCACGCGTTGCGCGGGTTGAGGCCCTTGACCACGGTGCCGTCGGCGCGGTGCACCAGCCCCTCGCTCTGGAAACCGGGCATGCCCACGTCGAACCCGAGGTCGACCACCGCCTCCACCCGTCGACCGGCCCATCCGGCGGGCACCCGGCCGCGCACCCGGAACCAGGTGGTGCCCCACGCCGGCCCCCAGGCGTCACCCACCCGGGCGGGTTCGTGGGGTGCGGCGATCCCCTCCGCCGCCGGTACCGGTTCCCCGGGCGCGTCCCAGCGCGCCACCTCCAAGGGGACCGATGTTCCATGCACCGCGGGCCACACCCGTTCCCGCAGAGCCCGTTCCAGTCGTGCCTCGATCAGCCGCCGGTCGTCATGCACGGTGGGTCTCCGATCACTCGTCCCCTGGCAGGTGCTGCGTACGTTGCCGGCGTCACAGCACTTCGTCAACACTTTGGACGAAGTGGTGTGCGGAGAGTTTCGGGTCGGTGGCGATCGAGAACCCGATGGGCGGCGCGGAGCCGTTCGACCTCGGGCAGGTCGGGGTCCTCGCCGGAGACCTCGTCGGCCCAGATGAGCAGCCTGCGCAGGTGGGGGAGCGCGGCTTCGGTGGTCACCTCCGAGCGGCCGGCGACCACCAGGCCGGCGGTGCCGTCGACCGTGACGAGGTCCCCGTCGGTGAGCGTGTGCGCGCCGACGCCGACCACGGCGGGCCTGCCCAGGGAACGAGCCACGACCGCCGCGTGCGAGGCCGGTCCGCCCCGTTCGGTGACCACACCCGCCGCCGCGGCCAACCCGCTCATGTCCATGGGGGAGGTCTCCGGACGCACCAGGACCACCGGGCCCTCGGCCGCCATCCGGACCGCCGCCTCGCAGGTGGTGGCCGCCCGACCCGTCACCACACCGGGGACCGCGCCGATCCCACGCGCGAGCGGTTCCACCCCGGGCGGCGGCACCACGCGCGGGACCCGCGCCCGCCCCAGGTGTGCGGGCGTCACACGCAGCAGCGCCTCCCGCCGGGTCAGCGTTCCCTCGTCGACCAGGTCCACCGCCACTCGCACGGCCGCCGCACCCGTGAACCGGCCCGGGCGGGCCTGCAACAGCCACAGCCGGCCGGACTCGAAGGTGAACTCCACGTAGCAGGTGTCGCGCAGGTCCTTCTCGATGAGTGTCAGCGCACGTGTCAGGTCGGCCCACACCCCGGGCTCGCGGTGGGCCAGATCGTCCAGGGGCAGGGTGCGGCGCCCCCCGGAGACCACCGCGTCGCCGCGACTTCCGAACAGCACCTCGCCGTAGGGGCCGGACGCCCCGGAGTTCGGGTCGCGTCCGAACGCCACCCCCGCCCCGCTGTGTTCGTCCCGGTCTCCGTCCACCATGGCCTGCACGACGACGGCGGTGCCCAGGTCGTGCGGGATGCCGTGCAGGGTCCGGTAGGTGCGGGCGCGCGGGGTGTGCCAGGAGGCGAACACGGAGCGGATCGCCGCCCGCACCTCCTCCCCGGGGTCGGAACCGGTGCCCAGGCCCAGGACGGTGTCCATCATCCCCGGCATGGACACGCTCGCCCCGGAGCGCACCGACACCGTCAGAGCGCGAACGGGGCCGGAGCCGGGGCCGGGATCGCCGAAGGTCCGGCCGGTGACGGACTCCAACCGGGCCAGGGCGAGGTCGAGTTCGGCGTCCAGTCCCGGGGGGAACACACCGGAGTCGAGGAAGGCGCGGCAGGCCTCGGTCGTGACGACGAAGGCCGCCGGAACCGGCGATCCCAGCCGCATCAGGCCCACGAGCCCGTGCGCCTTGGCGCCCAGCAGTTCGGGGGTCCCCGTCTCGTCCACCGTGAGCGGGCGCGTCCAACGCGCCTCGGGGCTCATCGGGGGATCCCCAGGGTGGCGAGCAGGTCCTCGTGCAACTGCGACCACACGGTGTGGAAGGAGTCGGTGGCGTCGGCCACCCGGTCGAGTTCACCGGCGTGGGCCCGCTCCAGCGCTTCGGACAGCCGCACCCGGTAACGCCCGAACCGGGGCAGGGCCAGGGCCAGGTCCGCGCAGACGTCGTCGCGTCGGCGTTCGAGGTCGGTGAAGGCCGCCAGCACCCGGGCGTCGTAGGCGGGATCGGTGTGGTCGTTGGCGGTGACCACCCCGTCGAGGGGACGCAGCTGCCAGGCGCCGCACAGGTCGAGTGCCTCCGGGTTGAGTTCCTCGAAGGCCTTGTGGGTGCGCACGGCCAGGTCGCGGGCGCCGGTCCGGTCGAGTTCGGCGCCGACGCGCTCGGCGTCGGAGATCCGGCCCGCCTCGGTCGGGCCCCAACCACCGAAGGGTCCGGGGGTTCGTGTGACCAGTCCGGCCACGGCCAGGTCGATCAGCTCGGACTCGACCTCGTCGTGGTTCAGCCCGGTGGCCTCGGCCAGGCGTTCGATGTCGCAGAACCCGACGACGCGCAGGCCGTGCAGGACGAGTAGATCGTGCGGTGTGGTCACCGGTGGCATGCGGGTCGGCCCTCTCGGACGATGGGATCCGAATGTTGACAACATCCAGATGATAGGAACATCTCTATTGTAGGTCGGGGATGGATGGCGACCGCACGCGGCGACGGCGCGTGCGGGTGGGCGTGGCATCCTGGGAGGCCACAAGTCCGCGCGGGGAGGAACAACACCAGATGAGCATCGACGCGCCGCGCGAGCGGCCGGTGATCGGGTCGCTCGCCGAGAGCAGCAGTCTTCGGTCCCGGGTGACGGAGGTGCTGCGTCAGGCCATGGTCGCCGGTGAGCTCGAACCCGGCCGGATCTACTCGGCTCCCGCGCTGGCCGAACGTCTCGGCGTCTCGGCCACCCCCGTACGCGAGGCCATGATGGAGCTGACCAAGGAGGGGCTCGTGGAGACCCTCCGGCACCGCGGGTACCGCGTGGTCGAGCTGGGCGAGGTGACCCTCGACGAGATCATCGAGGTGCGCGAGCTCATCGAGGTGCCCACGGTCGGGCGGGTCGCGGCCCTCGCGACACCCGAACAGGTCGCCCTGCTCCGGCCGCTCGCCGATCGTCTCAACGAGACCGCCGCGGCCGGGGACCTGCAGGAGTTCATCGCCACCGACACCACCTTCCACCTGCGCCTGCTCGGCATCGCCGGGAACCAGCGCCTGGTCGAGGAGGTGGGCCGGCTGCGCGGGATGGCGCGTCTGTCCGCGTTGCGCCGGCTGTACGAGGAGGGGCGCCTGGGCGCCACCGCGCGGGAACACCACGACCTGCTCGACCTGATCGAGGCGCGGGACGTGGCCGGGGCGGAGGCGTTGATGCGCCGGCACCTGGGGCACGTGCGCGGGGTGTGGGCCGGGCGCGAGGAGAGCTGACCACGGCCCGCCAAGCCAGTCCCCACAGGCTTGGCGGTCGTTTCGGGGTCGCCTCGAGAACCCGGAGTGATGGACTCTTCGCAGGTCACGGCTTGATCGCGTCACCCCAGATGGCTTGTCATGTGCAACGTAAAATTGTACGTTGCACTTATTCGCATCATGAGGCCCACATCACGTGGTCCACGACACGAGGAGCGCTGAGTGTCCCCCACGCAGTCCGCGGTCGGCCGACCGGCCACCAACCGCCGTGTGCTCATCGGCAGCCTCAGTGGCAGCGCGATCGAGTGGTTCGACTTCTTCCTCTACGCCACCGCCGCCGCGCTCATCTTCGACAAGCAGTTCTTCCCCAACGACGACCCCGTGATCTCGTTGATGCTGTCGTACCTGACGCTGTCCCTGACCTTCTTCATCCGGCCGTTCGGCGGCATCGTCTTCTCCCACATCGGCGACCGCATCGGTCGGAAGAAGACCCTGGTCATCACCCTGTCTCTGATGGGCGGCGCGACCGTCGCCATCGGCCTGCTGCCCAACTACGACCAGGTCGGCATGCTCGCCCCGCTGCTGCTGATCCTGTGCCGGGTCATCCAGGGTCTGGCCATCGGCGGCGAGTGGGGCGGTGCCCTGCTGCTCGCCTACGAGTACGCGCCCAAGGAGCGCCGAGGCTTCTTCGGATCGGTGCCCCAGACCGGCATCACCATCGGCATGCTCCTGTCCACCATCGCGTTCGGCCTGGTCAGCATGCTCCCCAACGACTCCTTCGAGGCGTGGGGCTGGCGCATCCCCTTCATCGCCAGCATCATCCTGGTCTTCGTCGGCCTGTGGATCCGCAAGGGCCTGGCCGAGACCCCCGCCTTCCGGGAGGCCAAGGAGAGCGGCAACGTCGCCAAGCTGCCCATCAAGGACACCCTGCGCGACCACTGGCGCTCCGTCCTCGTGGCGGTGGGCGCCAAGGTCGTCGAGACCGCGCCGTTCTACATCTTCGCCACGTTCGTGGTCAGCTACGCGACCGGCACCCTCGACATCCAGCAGTCCGTGGTCCTCAACGCGGTCAGCGCCGGCGCGTTCGTCAGCACCATCGTCATCCTGCTGATGGGCCGCCTCTCCGACACCCTCGGCCGAACGAAGGTCTACCTCGGTGGCACGGTGATCATCGCCGCCATGGCCGTCCCCTTCTTCACGCTGCTCGACCTACAGATGAACTGGGCCGTGTACGTGGCCGTCGTACTCGCCCTCGGTGTGGCCTGGCCGCCGGTCACCGCCACCCTGGGCACCCTCACCTCCGAGATCTTCACGACCCGGGTCCGCTACACCGGTGTGACGCTCGGCTACCAGATCGGCGCCGCCCTCGCCGGCGGCACCGCGCCGCTGCTGGCCACCTGGCTGCTGGCCCGCTTCGACGGCGCTTGGTGGCCCATCGCGACCTACCTGGTGATCCTGGCCGTCATCTCCTTCACCGCCGTCGCCGTCTCCGGCTCGGTCGTGCGCAAGGAGACCGCCGCCATCGCACGCCGCGAGGGCATCGACGAAACCGAGGTGATGTCGTGAACGGCCTGCCGTTCGTCGACGCCGACGAGGTCCGCCGCCGGATCGACCCCGACCGCGCGCGCACCCTGATCGAAGGGGCCCTGAAGGCGGGATTCGACCCGGCCGACGACCCGGCGCGCTCCCACTCCGACGCCGGGTCCGGGCACCTGCTGCTCATGCCCTCGACACTGGGGGACTGGGTGGGAGTCAAGGTCGCCTCCGTGACGCCCGGCAACCCCGCGCTGGGGCTGCCCCGCATCCAGGCCGTCTACGTGCTCATGGACGCCAAGACGCTCACCCCGCGGATGTTCGTCGATGGGGTGAGCCTGACCTCGCTGCGCACCCCGGCCACCTCCGCGGTGGCGGCCGGCCACCTCGCCGACCCCGAGGCCTCTCGCCTGGTGGTGTTCGGCAACGGACCCCAGGCGGTGGAACACGTCGTCGCCATGGCCCGGATCAGGGCGCTGAAGGACGTCCGGATGGTCGGCCGCAGCCCGCACAAGGTGGCGGCGGCCATGGCCGAACTCGCCGAACGCGGAATCACCGCCGAGGCGGGCGTGGCGGCCGACGTCGCCGACGCCGACATCGTCGTGTGCGCCACCTCCAGCGCCGAACCGTTGTTCGACGGTTCCCTGGTACGCGACGGGGCCTGCGTCGTCGCGATGGGCTCGCACGAGGCCGATCGCCGTGAACTGGACGCCGCCCTGATGGGCCGCGCCCAGGTCGTGGTCGAGGAACGCGACAGCGCCCTGCGCGAGTGCGGTGACGTGGTGCTCGCCATCGAGGAGGGCGCCCTGAACGCCGACGACCTGGTCGGACTGGCCCCGCTGGTGCGCGGTGAGGTCACCCGCCGCACCGACCGGCCCAACGTGTTCAAGGGCTCGGGCATGTCCTGGCAGGACCTGGCCGTCGCCGTGGGCGTGGCGCCCACCGACTGACCGGCGTCCGGCCACGCCGAGGGGCTCACCGCGATGCTGTTCGGTATCGAGGCGGGCCCCTCGGTGTTCTCTCTCGTGCCCCATACCGGGTTCGAAAGCGCCTGGTGTCAAGGGGTTCCTCCGTCACCGAATATTTGAGAGCTCAAGTGACTAGCTAATATCTTCCTGGGAAGCTATGCTGTGATCAGTGAGTGGGGCGACGAGGCACCACCCGGACCCCTGCGGAAAGGAACCAGGTCATGGCCGCCAACGCGACGACCCGACAGAACAACGACATCGCACGAGTCCTCAACCCGAACACCGCGATGGACGCGGTCACCCTGCACGTGGGCGACCTCGAACTGATGAGCTCCTACTACGCGAACGCCCTCGCCCTCGAACCGGTGGAGGAGCGCGCGAACGGCCGCCGCGTCCACCGGGTCCTGGGCCGCGGCACCACACCCATGGTCCGGCTCATCTCCACCCCGGACCTGCCCGCCGTCGACCGCCGCGAGGCCGGCCTGTTCCACACCGCCTTCCTCTTCGAGGACCGACAGAGCCTGGCCGCCACGGTCTACCGCGCCGCCCAGGACAGCCGCAGCCGCTTCGTCGGCTCCTCCGACCACCTGGTGAGCGAGGCCTTCTACTTCACCGACCCCGAGGGCAACGGCATCGAGCTCTACATCGACCGTCCGCGCTCCCAGTGGAGCTACGCCCCCGGCGGCGAGCTGCGCATGGCCACCGAGTACCTGGACCCCAACGCCTTCCTGCGCGAACACCTGGACCAGACCGTCGTGGACTCCGCGCCCCGCCTGCCCGGCCTGGTCGGCCACGTCCACCTGCAGGTCGGCGACATCGATCAGGCCCGCGACTTCTACGTGGACACCCTCGGGTTCGAGACCACCGTGGGCAGCTACCCCGGAGCCCTGTTCGCCGCCGCGGGCGGCTACCACCACCACGTCGCGATGAACACGTGGAACAGCCGGGGCGTGGGCCCGCGCGCCTCGCGCCTGGGCCTGGGCGACGTGGCGGTCACCGTGCCGGCCCGCGAGGACCTCGACGCGCTGGTCGCCCGCCTGAACGCCAAGGGCACCGGCTTCGCGGACGACGGCCGGTCCATTTCCGCCAAGGACCCGTGGGGCACCCAGGTCACCATCAGCCTTCCGGACACCGGTGTGGAGGACCTGCTCAAGGCCTGACCCGCACCGGAACGGGGCCCGCCTTCCTCATCCCTCGGAAGGCGGGCCCCGAACATCTCTTCCGGCCTCGACAGACGGCACGGGAAAACCCGGTGCGCCCGGGCCCGTGACCGTGGATCATCTTCGGCATGGAGACATTGCGCCGGGCGACCGCCCACGACGCCCGTGTGGTCGCCGACCTGTGGTTGCGATCCTTCGCCGCCGCACTGCCCACCGTGTCCCGGGCGCACACCGACGACGAGGTGCGCGCCTGGTTCGCGGCCGTGGTCGTGCCCGGCTGTGAGACCTGGGTGGCGCGGACCCACGAGGGGCGGCCGGTGGGCGTCATGGCGCTGGACGGGTCCGACCTCGACCAGCTCTACCTGGACCCCGATCATCGGGGTCGCGGCCTGGGCGACCGGTTCGCGGACCTGGCCAAGGAACGGCGACCCGACGGCCTGGACCTGTGGTGTTTCCAGGTCAACGAGCCCGCGCTGCGCTTCTACGCTCGGCACGGCTTCGACGAGGTCGAACGCACCGACGGCGCCCGCAACGAGGAACGCGAACCCGACGTCCACCTGCGTTGGCGTCCCTGAGAGCGAGCCGTTCGCGCTCTGGTCGCGTCAACTCGGCCGACTGCTCTCGATGGCCTCCTTCAACGCCCGGGTCCGGTGCGACAACCGCTCCATCTCCCGCAGCAGCGACTCCGGGACGTCCCCCGAGAGCACCCCTTCCTCCGCGATCGCCCGCGCCCGGTCCAGGATCCGCCACGCCGCCACCGGGTTGGGCACCGCCAGGATCTCGGCCAGCAGGATCGTCGCGCGCAGCCGCCCCGACCGGTGCCGCAGCCCGCGATACCCCTCGATCGCCACCCGCGCCAGCTCCTCGGCCTCCGCGAGCCGACCGGCCCGCCGCAACGACTCCGCGGCCCGGCGGTGCGCCCGCGCGTGCCACCACTTGTCGCCGAGCTCCTCGAACCCCCGGGCGGCCCGCAGGAACTCCTCCTTGCCGTCGCCCCCGCCGTGGTCCAGCAGCGCCTCGCCCAACACCAGGCAGGTGCGCCACCGCCCCCAGTCATCGCCGATCTCCTCGAACGTGCGCTCGGCCTCGCGCAACCGTTCGACCTGACGCTCCACCTTCCAGGTGTCCCGCAACCGTCCTGCCCGCCCCAACGACCACCGCGACGGCCCGGGACGGGCGCAACGCTCCGCGTACTCCGGATACCCCTCCACGAACAGCGCGCGCACCTTGGTCTCCTGCAGGGCCCGCCATCGCGGGTCCCGCGCCTGCGACCTGCGATCCCGCGCACGCCAGGGCGCGAACAACAGCTCGCACTCCCCGGCCTCCCGATTGAGGTCCCGAGTGGACAACTGACCCAACGAACGCAGGAAACGCGCCCGGTACCAGTACTCGTTCGACGCCCGGCTCAGCTGCTCCAACCCGTCGGACAGCACGAACCAGGCGTTGAGCGTGAACCCGCGCAGCCGCAACACCTCACCGCGCTGTAACTGCACCCGCGACGACAACTCGGGCAGGTCCCGCGAGCCGGCGATCAACGCCTCCGCCTGGAAGAGCAGGTCGTAGGCCCGCTCCAGGTGACCCTGGAAACGGTCCACCTCGGCCAGGTTGCACAAGGTGCGCGCCGTCCACCACGGATCGTCGTGCTCCTCGAAGATCCGCCTGGCCACCTCCAGTTCGTCCCGCCCGTCGTCCAGGTCACCCCTGCGGTACAGGTTCACCCCGATCGCCCGGTGCGCCCGCGCGAGCCGGCGCGGATCCACCGCCGGCTCCACCCCCTCCAACACGTGCAGGGCGGTCAGCGCCCGCTCGTACCCGGTGTCGTGGTCCCCGTGTCCGCCCGCCACCTCGGCCCGGTCCAGCAACGCCACACCGTAGGCCGACGGATCCTGTGACTCCAGGGCCAGAACGGTGGCCTCCTGGGTGGCGACGCGCATCGCGGACCAGTGTCTGCGCCCGGTCCGGCACAGCACGGCGAACGCCCGCCGTAACCGCTGACCGTGGACGATAAGCCGAGGGTCGACCGGCTCACCGGTCCGGCCCGGCCTGGTCTTTTGGAAGCACACCTCGAACCCGCGTCGCTCGGACTCCAACCAGGCCAGGGGGTCGTCCGGGGCGGGGACCATACGGGAGCGGTCGGCCGGCTCGGAAGGATCGGCGGGCGCGACACCCACGTTCCACTCGTGCGGGGCGGCCCGCCGGGCCGCAGCCTCCGCTCGGCGCGCGTAGGCGGCCAACAACCGCCGCTCCGCGATCTTGAGCCGCTCCGCCGACCAGTCCGGCCGTTCCTCCTCGGGGATCCCCAACAGGTTCGGGCCCTCGCCCCGCAGGGTGGCCCGGACCCGGTCATGCAGCTGGAAGCGCCTGAACCCGGCGCTGCGGTACAGGTAGGTCAACAGATACCGGTCGCTCAGGTTCTCCAACATGCCCATGGCCTCCTCCTCGTCGGAGTCGACCAGGGCGGCGGCCGCCCACGCGGTGAAGGTGGTCAGCCCGGCGCCCGCCAACCGGCCCAGCAGCAGCCGTTCCCCGGGTTCGCACTGTTGCAGACCGAAGGCCAGAGAGGAGGACAGCCCGGGCAGCAGTCTCGACTCGCGCATGTCCGTCAGGAGTTCGGCGGCGCTCGTGGAGTTGCTGCGGGTGATCTGCGTTCCCACCTGCCGGATCGCCAGCGGCAGACCATGACAGGCCTCGACCAGCCCGGGTAGGGCCGCCCGGTCCTCCTCGGTCAGGGCGCGCCCCGAGGCCGAGACCAACCGCTCGATCAACTCCAGCCCCTCCTTGTCGCTGAGGGTGTCCAGCGGACGCTGGACCATGGAACGGTCGGCGCCGGCGAACGTGGTGCGGCCGGTGACGAGCACCGCGCATCCTCGCCCGCCGGGCAGCAACGGCTCGACCTGCTTGTGGTCCTTGGCGTTGTCCAACACCAGGAGCAGTCGGCGTTCCTCGGTCGCGGTCCGCCACATCCCCTTGAGTTCCTCCAACGAGGCGTCCTCGGTGGGGTGCCGGCCCATCTCCTTGACCATCTCGGCGAGGACCTCCTCGGGCGCTCGCGGTGAGCGGCCACCCGCCGGGCCCTGGGGCGCGGCGCCGTACAGCTCGAACTCCATCTTCCCGTCGGGGAAACGGTCCGCGACCCGGTCGGCGATCTGCACCGCGAGCTCGCTCTTGCCGGTACCGCCCTCACCGGTGATCGCGATGACCAACGGACCACGTGAGTCGTTTCCCCGACCCGGACGAGGAAAGCGGTCCACCAGGCTCCGGGCACCGGGTCGGGGGAAACGGTCGAACAGGGCCGGCAGTTCGGACATGAGTTCGTCGCGTCCGGTGAAGTGGTCGGTGGGCGGCGGCAACCGTGGGCGCAGTCGTGGCCGCGACACCGGATCCGGTTCGAGCGTCTGCGCGCGGTCCGCCCGTTCCAGGAGGGTCTGGCCGGTGACCGCGACCGTGGTGCCGAGCAATCCCGACAACGCGACCCACACCCCGGCGCCCTCCGGGAAAAGTCCGGGCACCTCTTGCAAGGCGGTGCCCGCACCCACCAGCGTGGCCAGGGCGCCGGCCAGCCCCGTGTGGGCCGGCCGCCACCGTCTGCCTGTCGGTCGGCTCACCCTGGTCCCTCCCGAACCCGCGGATCCTCCTGCCACGCCGGGCCTTCGGTGTTCGTGGCCCGGCAGAGAACCGATCCTTGTGCGGTGGGACGGACGGTGTCCAGAGCGGGGGAGAGCCGCCCGGCGACGTTCACCGATTGCTCACCCCGCGTACACCGTCAGGGCGGTGGGTGTCGGCGCCGGTGTTCCCGGAACCTCCTGCTTCCTCGCTCCCGAATCGGCCTCCCGCAGTGCGTTCGGGCGACACGCCCCCCACGAAACACAAGAATCCATCACCTAGTGTGAGGATTTCATCGCGGAAGGCGACGAAAATCGAAGGTGGCCGGATCACGCACGTTCGAACCACCCACTCACGAAAGGTCGAGCGCGATGGCCACGTTCCTCTACCACCTGGGTAAGTTCTGCTACCGGCACCGATGGTCGGTGGTCCTGGCCTGGGTGGTGCTCGTGGCGGCGTTGGGCACGGCCGCGTTCGTCTTCCGGGCCCCCGTCTCCGACTCCTTCTCCATCCCGGGTACCGAATCCCAGGACACCGTGGACGCCCTCCAGGAACGCTTTCCCGAACGTAGCGGGGGGCAGGCCACCGTCGTCCTCCAGGCACCCGAGGGAGAGGAGGTCACCTCCCACACCTACGAGGAGGCCGTGCGCGACACCGCCGCGCACATCGAGGACCTCGACGGAGTCGAATCGGTCACCGACCCCTTCGACCTGCACGACCAGGGCCACGAAACCGCTTTGGAGAGCGACGAACTGCGCGCCACGATGGTGGAGCAAGGGATGCGTCAGGCCCGTCAGGAGTACGACTCCGAGCTGTCCGACGCCGAGGACGAGGCGGTCGAACAGGCGCGCTCCGCCGCGGAGGCGCAGTTCCCCGAAGGCGCCCCCGGCCGTGACGACGCACTGGAACAGGCCGAGGAACAGGCGCGCGAACAGGTCCGGGACCAAGCGCCCGCGTTCGACGAGGACCAGGTCCGTCCCCGGGTGGAAGCCGAGGTCGACCGCGCCATCACCGAAGACGACCTGCCCGCCGAGGCCGATGAAGAGCTCGACGAACAGGTCTGGGAACAGATCCCGGTCGTCTCCGAGGACGAGAGCACGGCCCTGCTCACCGTCCAGTTCACCGACCCCGACGGCAGCGTGCCGCCCCGGGTCGTGGACGAGTTGCTCGACAGCGGGGCCCAGGCCGAGGCCTCCGGTCTCACCGTGGAGTACAGCGGACAGTCCATCACCGCGGCACAGGTCGCCGGTGTCAAGGGAGGCGAGGGCGTCGGTCTGGTGGTCGCCCTGATCGTCCTGGTGGTCAATTTCGGGGCGATCGTCGCGGCGGGTATCCCCCTCCTCATGGCCCTGGCGGGTGCCGGCGCCGGCATGGGCCTGCTCTACGCGCTCTCCCGAGTCCTGGAACTCACCAGCACCGCCCCTCTACTGGCGCTGATGCTGGGGTTGGCCGTGGGCATCGACTACAGCCTGTTCGTGCTGGCCCGACACCGCCAACAGCTCTCCGACGGCATGGATCCTCAGGAATCCACGGGCCGCGCCATCGGTACCGCTGGCAGCGCCGTCACCTTCGCCGGTATCACGGTCGTGATCGCGCTCCTGGGCCTGGGCATCGTGCGGATCCCCTTCCTGACCGTCATGGGTGTGGCCGCGGCGATGACCGTGGCCTTCGCCGTCCTGGTGGCGCTCACCCTGCTCCCCGCCATCCTGGGCCTACTGGGATCCCACCTGAACACGGGCCGAGTGCCCGTCCTGGGCAGGCGTGCCCAACGAGCCCTGACCGCCGAATCGACCCTGGGCTCCCGCTGGGCCGGCGTGATCACCCGACACCCACTGCCCATCACCGTCGCCGTGCTCGTCGTGCTGGGCCTGACCATGCTCCCGCTCCCGGGCATGCGACTGGGCCTGCCCACCGACGAGTCCAGCGCCCCCGACAGCACCCAGCACCGGGCCTACGACATCATCACCGACGAGTTCGGGGAAGGACACAACGCCCAGTTCCTGGTGGTGGTGGAATCGCCGGACACCGACGACGCCGACCGGGTCCGGGAAAACCTGGAGGACCTCGACGGCGTCGACGAGGTACGGCCTCCGCTCTACAGCGACGACGAGGACACCGCCATGGTCGTGGCCGTGCCGCACGAGGGCCCCTCGGCGGTGGCCACCGAGGACCTGCTGCACGAGATCCGCGACGCCCGGTCGGGCTGGGAGGACGACACCGGCGCCGAGATCTCCGTGACAGGGGCGACCGCGACCAGCATCGACACCTCCGAACGCCTCTCCGAGGCCATGCCCCTCTTCCTCATCGTCGTGGTGGGCCTGGCCCTGATCCTGCTGATGCTGGTCTTCCGCTCCATCCTGGTTCCGGTCAAGGCCGCGCTGGGCTTCGTGCTGAGCATGGGTGCGGCACTGGGCGCCACCGTCGCGGTCTTCCAATGGGGCCACGGCGCCGACCTGCTGGGCGTCACCCCCACCGAAACGCTGCTGTCGTTCCTGCCCATCGTCTTGATCGGTACCTTGTTCGGGCTGGCCATGGACTATGAGGTCTTCCTGGTCAGCCGGATGCGCGAGGACTTCGTGCACGGGGGCGAGGCGCGCCACGCCGTCGTGACCGGGTTCCGGGCCAGTGCTCGCGTCGTGGTGTGCGCGGCGGTCATCATGATCGCGGTGTTCGCCTCGTTCGTGTTCAGCGACAACACCACCATCCAGCCGGTCGCCTTCGCACTGGCGGTCGGTGTGCTGGTGGACGCCTTCCTGGTCCGGATGACGCTGGTCCCCGCGGTCATGGCCCTCTTCGGGAAGGCGGCGTGGTGGCTACCGAAGTGGCTGGACCGGACGCTGCCCGACGTCGACGTCGAAGGCGCTCGCCTTCGTCCCGACGACGGCGGGACGAAGGCGAGGGAGCGCGAGCGGCCGGAGTGAGGGTGAGCACGTCCCGGCACGTCGGCCCAGCCCTCCGCCGGGCCACACCGACCCGCCCGTGGACGGTGGACGACCCGCACGCCTGTCGACGACCGGCGGCTCAGGATCGGTGGGTGCTCACAGGGCTTCGCGCGGGTCCGTGGGCACCGGGTTCTCCTTCAGGATCCCCGGGTAGAGGCCCTCGGCGGCGCGCAGGGCCTCGGCCGCCCTGCGCTTGAGCGGGTCGGTGGAATCCACGTTCAGCAGGATCGCGTTCGCCCTGGTCACCCTCGGCACCCCCTTGCCCCCGTCGCCCAGCAGCATCTCCAGGTGCCCCAAGGACACCAGGGCCCCGGCCAACCCGGGCCAGGTCCGGGGCGCGTCGCGGTCGAGTAGAAGGTTGCGCACGGTCAGGGCCGCGTTCGCGTGCAGGAGGGTCTCCTCCAGCAGTTCGGGGTCGGCCCGCTCCTCCTGCGCCGCACGCACCGTGGCGTTGACCCGGGCGACGACCACGTCGTCCAGGGTCGAGGCGTAGTTGTCGGCGAGCTCGGGGGCGTCCCGGATCAGCGCTTCGAAGTCCTGGTCGGGGATGAACTGCTGCAGCAGCGCGAGCGCCTCCGCCCCCGCGTTGACCGCGTCCTCGAAACGGCCCAGCTCGATGAGCGCCTTGCCGCGCGTCCGCGACGCCATGGCGATCTTCAAGACGACCTCGCCCGAGGCCCGACGCGTGCCCAGGGATTCGGTGGCCCGACGGTACTCGTCCGCGGCCGCGTCGAAGAGGATCTCGGCCCGCGCGAACTCGTCCTGGTCCAGGTGGGCGTGTGCCCGATCCATCAACTCGTCGGCCCCGTCGTAGAGGCCGGGCGGTACGGACGCGGGTTCGAGGTCCCCCGAATCCTCCGGGCCCTGAGCGGACCGCCCGGCGGAATCGGCCGCACCCGAGGCCTCCGCGACCTCCCCGGGATCGGCCTTCTTCCTCCAGCGTCCGCCGAACCAGCGAGCCACCCTGCCACCTCGTTCCGTGTCCTTCGCGTCCTGTCCGACCGCGGGAACGACCGGGGACCGGCGTGCGGCGCGAACCCGCCGCCACACCCTATGCCAGTGCGAACCGCCTCCCGCGGGCGGTGAAACGCGTCGACCGGGCCCACCGGAACCGGGCCGGAGAACGGTTTCCGGTCAGAGTTTCGTCACGAAGACGAGACCGTACCGCCGGGGTCGTGACCGCGCACGGAGATGTGAGGCGCCCCTACCCCTCCAACCCCGATTCCTCCACCACGGCGACCACCCTCGCCCGCGCCCGTCCCGACAACCCACGGATGGGGGAGGGCAGGCTCGGCCCACGCACCAGGCCCAGGTGTTCGGCGACCACGGTGACCACGCGCAGGCTTCCGTGCTCGGCGAACAGGTCCCACAGCGGCCGCAACCGCTCCGAGGCCGCCACCGCGCCCGCCGCGTCACCCGCGCTCGCGGCGCGGCTGATCGCCAGGCTCGCCTCGGGAAGGGTTCCACCGATCACCGAATACCAGGTCTCGCACCCGGCGTTCAGTCCGGTCGCGGCGAACGGATCGCCGGAGACCCCGATGGTCACGTGCTCGGGCAGTAGCTCTCGCAAGCCTCCCACCCGCTCGCTCGCCGCCCCCGGATCGACCGGTACCCCGGGGATCTTGATCGAGGCCACCCCCGCAAGCTCCGCCACGGCCCGGTACAGGTCATCGGTGAAGGTGAAACGCGTGGTGCCGGGGTTGTCGTAGACCACCAATGGCACCGACAGTTCCCGGGTCACCTCCTCGTACAACCCGAACACGTCCTCCGGGGTGAGCGGCTGGTAGGAGACCGGTGCGAGCAGCACCGCCGAAACCCCCGCCGCCTGCGCGTCCTCGGCGTGGGCGAGCACGTCCCGGGTCCGCGCCGCCCCGACGCTCACCATCACCGGAACGTCCCCCGCCGCCTCGACCGCCACCCGAGCCACCCGGGCGCGTTCCTCCCGGCTCAGGTAGGCGTACGAACCGGTCGACCCGAGCGGGGCGATGGAGTCGACCCCGGCCGCGACCAGGCGGTCGACCAGACCCACGAACGCGGCCTCGTCGACCTCGCCTTCAGAGGTGAACGGGGTGAGCGGAAAGGCACTGAGGCCGGTGAACTCCATCGGGCTCCTTCGACGAGATCCTTCAACTCGGAGGCGGAGGCCTCCACCCGGTCCACCCTGAGCCGCTCAGTGGTCACCCGGACCGCCGGCCAGCATACGGACACGAACCCTTCGGGAGCCCCGGCGCCCTCCCCACAAGGCAGGATGTGTCGTATGGAGACGGCCACTCGAACCCGCCGGTGGGACGCCCGTTCCCACCTGCCTCCACCCATGCCGGGCCCGGCACCGCTGCGGCAGGCCTGGGTGGACGTCGCCTTCGTGCACTGGCGGGTGGAACCCGATGCCGTGGCGCACCTGCTCCCGGCCGGGACCGGCCCGGACACCCTCGATGGGTCCACCTACGTGGGCCTGGTCGCCTTCCGCGTACCCAGCACCCTGGCCCTGGGCAGCGTGCCCGCCGGCGCCTTCGCCGAGGTCAACGTGCGCCTGTACTCCGTGGACGAACATGGGCGACGCGGGGTGGTCTTCCTGACCATGGACGCCGACTCCGCCCCCGTGGTCGCGGCCGCCCGTAGCCTGTCCGGCCTGCCCTACACCTGGTCGGACGTATCCCTGCGCAGCGGACCCGACGGCCGGCGCGCCGGTGCGGTCCGCCGTCGCTTCCCCGGCATGGCCTCCGGTTCCTGGAGCCTACGAGTCGGCGATCCCCTACCCGATCCGAGCCGACTGGAGCACTTCCTCACCGCCCGTTGGGGCCTGCACACCCGCCATGTGGGCCGCACCTGGTGGGTGCGCGTGAGCCACCGCCCCTGGCCCCTGCATCAGGCGGAGTTGCTCCACCTGGACGGAAACCTCCTGTCCGCCGCCGGAGTCACCCCACCACCCGAACCCCCGGTCTCCGTCCTCTGGGCCTCCGGGGTCTCCTGCCCCATCACCCCCACCCTCCTCTGACAGGGTTCTTCCGGTCGTCCTGATCCGCGCCGTGTAAGTCAATGCCAGTAGGTCTTGTCATTGCGCAATCCCATGAGGAATCATGAGCCCGGTCGGTAGTTTGCCCCCAAACTTCCGATGTTCATTTCATTATCCCCGACCATTCAATCGATATCGCACTGGCCAACTCCCCGTTCTTCGCCAGCGCTGATATCGCACGACACCCGCACTATCAGCCCCCGATCCCCCTCATCGAGCGGAGACCCCCTTGTCCGTCAGTCGTGCCTTGGCGGCCGTATCCGGCCTTGCCTTCATCCCCCTGATCTTCGCCGCACCCGTGTCGGCGGAAACCGCCGAAATCAACTATGTCGCGCTCGGTGATTCCTACTCCTCCGGTCTGGGAACCCGCGACTACGACGACTCCGGTGACTGCAAGCGAGGGCCTTCGGCCTTTCCCGAGCTCTGGGCCGCCTCCCACGCGCCCGGTTCCTTCGATTTCGTCGCCTGTGCCGGAGCCACCACCACCGACGTGCTCAACGACCAGATATCCGCCCTGACCCCGGAAACGAACCTGGTCTCCATCACCATCGGCGGAAACGACGTCGGATTCGCCGACGTCATCACCACCTGCCGCACCGGCAGCGACGCCGCCTGTGACGAGCGAGGCGAGGAGGCCGAGAACGACGTCCGCGACGTACTGCCCGGCCTTTTGGACCAGACCTACGCCGCGATCACCGAGGCCGCGCCCCAGGCACAGGTCGTGGTCCTGGGTTACCCGAGCCTGTTCGAGCTCGGACCATGCGGCGTCGGTAGCATCGGCGAGACCAAGCGCGAGAGGCTGAACCAGATGGCCGATGTCCTCGCGGGCGGCATCGAAGACCGTGTGGCGGCGGCGGGGTTGACCTACGTCGACGTGCGTGGCGGCTTCGAGGGCAACCGGGTCTGCGCCGACGAGCCGTGGATCAACGGCACCACCGTTCCCATCAACGAGTCCTACCACCCCAACAAGGCCGGTCACTCCGAGGGTTACCTGCCCGCCATGACGGGCGCCGTCGGCTGACCCGTAAGCAGCCGAGGGCGTCTCGACCAGCGCGATGCCCAGGGTCGGTCCCGCCCGAGCCTTCCTTCAGGACGTTTCCTGTTGGAAGGGGACGGTGGGGCCGGCGCCCCCTTCCGTCTCGGGCCGATCGCCTCTCCACGCGGAGGTGATCGGTTTTGAGTAGCTTCGATCGGCGTATCGGTCTGATCGCACCAGACGGCTCAGACACCGACCTGGTACTCGTACGCCTGTCGTACGAGGCCCATGATGTGGTTGAGGTCCGACTGTTCGTTCAGGTCGATCTGAACGTTTCCGTTGCCCCACTTGCCCCTGCCGGTCACGTCCAAGGCGATGCCACGTTCGTCGTGCAGTGCCTCGAACGGCATGTTCAGAATGAGCTTCAGTCGTTCGGTCTGCGGGACCACGTCGACGAAGTTGGTCTCGGTCTTGTAGGCGACATAGTTCTTCAGGAACGTTTCACTGACGGCATCGTCCAGAGCGAGCACCTCTCCCCTGAACTTCTCGAAGAGTGCCCGTGGGGTGGGGCGTGACAGGTTCGGATGGTCCTCGATGGTGTAACTCGACTCGGGCTTAGGCACGTCGGTCGCCGCGACACCCTCGGGGAGGGCCGGGCGGGGCCAGACCTTCAGCGCCCATGCGGCCAACCTCTCGGCGCGCCCCACGATCCCTTCCTCATCCCAGGTGTTCAGCGTGCCCAGCCCCTGGTTCAGCCGAAGCGGACTCTCCCGGAAACCACCGAGCATGTCGCGCTTCTCGGCGAACGGGAGATCGCCGTATTCGGAGTTGTAACCGGTCAGCGTCAGATTGCCGAGTGTGTGCAGGTAGCGCGTGTGGACTTGGGCCCAGTCCCCACCGAGGTCGTCGCGCCACTCTCGGGAGAGGTTCTCGTTCTGCGGCATGATGTGCTCGATCGTGTAGTCCTCGATCGACACGCGTTCCTTGCGGCCGAAGTTCTCCAGCCGCCGCAGGAGATAGGACCTGCGCTGGAAGTTGTACATGTTGCCGCTGGTCAGTTCGTCGATGAAGTCCTTGTCGGTGGGAAACGCGCGGTAGCTCTTCAACCCCAGGAAGTGGGCCTGGACGCTCGGGACGTACCGTTCCTTGTCGATCGCCTTCGTGAAGGTACTGAACGTCCTGTTCAGTGAGTTGGTGGGTACACGGCAGACCGCGCGGCGAAAGATGTAGGACGTGACCATGCCGACGATCGAGATCAGTTCATCCCTGGTCAGGACCTCGTGCTGGTAGTCGGTGTAGAGCTCCAGCAGCAACGGATAGACCACGTCCGCCTTGATCTCCCGCAGATCCCGGAAGGCCGCGGCGAGCTCCTTGTCCTGCTCGTGTCCCAGGGCGACGGCGCAGTACCGCGAGGCGTAGGAGCGGAGCTCCTTGACCAGTGAATCGATCGTCCCCCCATCGGCACCGTGGCGTCGCGAGTACGTCTTGAAGGCCCCATAGACGTCTCCGATGCGCGGGATCTCCCCGGTCACCACCGTGAGGTAGTGCCGGACGAAGTCGTCGAACTGCTTCTCGTAGGCGGCCTGGCCGAAGTCCTTCTCCATGGGCCGCCAGTAGGTGGTGTACAGGAGTTCCTGCACCTTGGGCTTCAGCCCCATCAACACGAAGTTGCGGATCAGGTCGGCCTGGGTCAGCCTCAACCCGGTCGAGTTCATGGACTCGAAGATCAACTGCGGATTGTCGTGCGTGCGGTCCAAGCGGATGTCGACGACGACCAGCTTCGCCAAACCCCGGCAGACCGCCGCGAGGTCCGTGTCCGGTTTGCTCAGGTGTTTCAGGAAGCTCTCGAAGTTCTCGTGCACACGTTCGGAGGCGTCCGAGGGCAAAGGGGCATCGCCGACGATCGCCTTCAAGGTGTCCTTGTCCTTTTCCGAGAGCAGGAGCTTGAAGTACTCCTCACCGTCCTCGTCGTCGTTCACGAGGTAGCGCTTGCGCAGCTTCTTGGGCGAGAACCCCTTCCACGGCTCACGCTCTCCCTCCGGATACCCGTCCAGGACGCGGGCCAAGGCGGCGATCAACAGCGTCACCGTGGTCATCCGCTGTTGCCCGTCGATGACCAGGTTGGGCTCCTGAGTGGTCAGGTTGGACAAGCCCTTCTCCACGTGCACGATCGACCCGGTGAAGTGGGACTTCAGCGTGTCATTGCTGCCCGCGCGCTCGATGTCGGCCATCAGTTGGTCGCACTCGGACGCGGACCAAGAGTAAGCGCGCTGGTAGATCGGGATCACGAACTGGTGGCCCTGGTCGAGTAGGTCGAGCAACGGTGTCTCGGAGGCTTTCACGGTGTCGAGACGCCTTTCTGATGATCAGGAGGGATTCCGGGAGGGATGACGCCTGACGTCACCCTGCCACAGGACGAGGACACGGGTCACGGGAGAACGGGCAAGAGCGGGCGGTCCAGTGCTGGTCAGGAGACATTGCGGGCGCAATGAACGGTTTTGCGCACTTTGTCATCATTGGCCTCCCAAGCGCTGAATACCGGGTCGTCCCAAGCTTCTTTAGGGGACTTTGAGACGCGGCCATGAGAATGCCTACTGGCACCTGCTCGAAGAACTTGGCAACCAGCCGGGGACACTGGGTCTGATCTTCCGCAAGGAACAGAACAAACTCCAGGACCCGGCCAAGCTCAAGCGTCTGGTCCAGGACTACATCGACAAGGAGAACTGGTCCCTCCAAGGAGTCGATGTCAACGGCGACGCCTATGAGGCCCTCCTGGAAGCCGGTGCGGAGGACACCAAAACCGGCGCCGGACAGTACTTCACCCCCCGCGCTCATCGACGCCATGGTGGACTGTGTTCAACCCACCGCAGGCGACACCATCACCGACCCTTCCGTCGGCACCGGCGGTTTCCTCCTCGCCGCGCACGCCCACATCCTCAAGCAAGCCGAACTCGGACCCCTCACCCCCGAGCAGCGCGAGCACATTCAGCAGGGCGGTATCCGGGTCACCACCACCAACAAACAGCTCATCTTCCTCCAGCACATCGCTTCGCTTCTAGAGATCCATGGCCGAGTCGCCGTGGTGCTGCCGGACAACGTGCTCTTCGAGGGTGGTGCGGGGGAGAGCAACCGGCGCAGGTTGCTCCAACGGTTCGACCTGCACACGATGTTGCGCCTGCCCACGGGCATCTTCTACGCGGGTGGGGTGAATGCGAACGTTCTGTTCTTCGAGCGGAAACCGGCGCGGACCTCCGGCGAGTCTTGGACCAAGAAGATGTGGGTCTACGACTTCCGTACCGGGCAGCGGTTCACCCTCAAACAGAGCCCCTTGACCAGGGCGCATCTGGATGACTTCGTCGAGTGCTACAAGCCGGGCGAGGATCGTGAGAAGCGAGTCGAGACCGAGCGGTTCAAGGCGTTCACCCTCGAAGAGCTCTTGGCGCGCGACAAGGTGAACCTGGACATCACCTGGATGCGGGACCCCGGACTCGACGACGTCGACTCGCTAGCGCCGCCCGAGGTCATCGCCGCCGAGATCGTGGAGGACCTGCAAGCCGCGCTCGCCGAGTTCGCCGCCATCGCCGAATCATTGGGAGCGGCGGAAAAGCCCGAAGCGCTTCCGGAGTAGGGACAGCCGGGCCGCCGGAGTAGATGCCCTGACTGGGGCGGAAATCTGGACGAAGGCCCACGGCCGTCGCCGGCGGAGGTCTGCTTGAGCGCTGCCACCGTAGGTTTTTCTTCGGGGCTCTGTTGCCTGCCTCAGGGCCCGAAACCGATCGCCACCCCCTCTCAGAGCCACCTTCTACGCCGAAAATGGCTCTGAGAGGGGGTGGCATCCCAGCAATACCGGCTGGTTGCCCGAAGCGTCAGAGGGGTCGACCGCGGGGAGGCGCGCAGGCCATCACTAACCCGTTTTGGCCCTTCGTTTCTCTGCCGACGCATGCGGGGACGCACGCACCGATTCCCACCAGACGAAGGCTCAGGGATTCGGCCGGCCACAGCCGGAGGGGTTGGACCCCAACCACCCTCCCCTCACCCGACAGCCCCCAACCGCCGTTGGAGCGAAGCGGGTCGAAGTCACTTGCCACGGCGTAAGGGGACACGACACCGCCTTAACGCGCGCAGCGGAGACAGCAACGATCACGCGGCGGGAAAGGGGAAGGCCCGAGCCTGGTCTCTAGCCCGGGCCGTACTCGCTTTAGGGAAGTCGGTGTTGGTGGTCCTAGCGGGAGAGAGCTGAGGAGAGGAAGCCGGTCCACTCGGGGGCGGGGAAGGGGAGGTATCCGGCGGTGGGGTGCCTGGAGTCGCGGATGGCCGCGCCGCAGGGGAGTTCGGCGACCTCAACACAGTTCTGAGCGTGTCCGCTGTAGCTGCTCTTCTGGAAGTTCGTGGGAATGTGAGCGACCTCGACGCATTCGACCCGGTCACTGCTGTAACTGGATTTGAAGAACCTCAGCCCGGCTCTGGTGGTCATGTCAGTTTCTCCTGCTCCATGATCTGCTGGATGAACTGGGTGGTGCGCGAAGCTTGCAGCGCTGCTGAATTCAGGTGCGAGAAAATCGTGACATAGCGTTGCACGTCATCAGAATCTTGAGCAAAAAGGCTGGCTGTTGCAGATTCGGTGTAGGCGATGCAGGGATCAGCAGGGTTAGGGAAGTCCAACAAGACGAACGAACCAGACAACCCAGCGTGCATACCTGCATCAAAGGGCAACACCTGGATGTCCACGTTCTTTCTGGTTGCCATGTCCAGCAGGTGCTGTAGTTGTTCGCGCATGATCTCTGGATCGTCGAGTCGCCTTCTCAAGGCCGCTTCGTCGATCACAGCCCAAAAGTGCGGTGGCTGGTACCGGCCCAGGACTTGCTGGCGCTGTAGCCGGGCATCAACGTTGCGCCTGACCTCGTCATCCGAGTACGCACGTCCGCCTCGAAAGACGGATTCGCTGTACCTGGGGGTTTGTAGAAGACCAGGGACGACTTGGCACTGATAGGTCCGGATCATGGAGGCTTCGACCTCGAAGTCCGGTATGGCGTTATTGCCGAAGACGTCCTTGTAACTGGACCACCAGCCTTGTTCCTTGGACTCTTTCGCAAGCTCATGAAGCGCTGTACGGACATCGTCTGAGGCTCCGTACAGGCCAGCGAGGGCATCGATGTCCCGCGCCTTGATGCGGCGTGCGTCCGCACCCTCGATGTTGCTGAGTGTGGACTGAGGTACGTCTGCGGTTTTCGCAGCCACAGACAACTTCAATCCCTGTGACTCACGTAGTCGCCGAAGCTCGCGCGCCAGTCGTCGTCGACGCACTGTGGGGCTGAAGGGGCTGTGCATGGTGAGATTCTAGACCAAGTTCTTTTGGATTATCGTTGACAGTTCGATAATCGAGCAGCATCATGTAAGTATAGTCAGTGACCGGTGGATCACTCAGGGTTCATCTGCCCAGGCTATGCCTTGCCCGTTCCGCGCATCACGGCCTCCGTGAGACTCCTCCAACGGGTACTTCGCATGACCCCCGACTCATGTGTTCAGCCATGCCAAGGAGTGTGTTCGTCATGCCCGAAACCGCCCTCGCGCCCACCACTGTCCCGATCCAGGGTGAGGCCACGGTGCCGTTGGCTAGCTTCATCCGGCCCTTCCAGCGCCACTACTTCTCCGGGCTCCCGGAGCGTCCCAACTACCGGGCCCGTAGCTACGACTTTGCCGGAGTCCCCGCGCTGATGCCGCTGGTCCGAGCGTTCCTGGACACCTGCGCGGCCACCGAAACGGGCGACTACCGCTACCTGTTCACCCTGCTGGGCAGTGAACTCGCCAACAACGCGCTCCGACACAGCCTCTCCGGCCTACCTGGTGGCACCTACACCCTGCGGGTGCACCGCAACAAGGAAGGACTCCGCCTGACCTGCCATGACCGAGGGGGCCTGCGCACTCGCAACGCGCAACTCATCCCGGCCCCGGACGGGCTGAAACTGGGAGCCGAATCCGGACGCGGGCTGGCCATGGTCGACGCCTTCGCCACCAGCTGGGGTGACAACGGCAATGCCGAGTACCGCACCGTCTGGCTCTACCTGGCCTACGACCTCACCGACAGCGGCTGGCACAGCCACAACTAACGACATGTCTCGGACATGAGACGGGCCCAGGAGAGCGCGCCAACGCTCTTCCGGGCCCTGAACCCCCGAAACCCAACACGGTCATATGCAAGGAAAGAGGATCTGATGAACCACCCTATCCCCGCGCCGCGACGCCCCGTGGACACTCGCCCCACCCACTCCGCCGGCACGACCTTCACCCCCGCCCCTCGACGCCCGGTCCCCGCCACCGGCCCGGCCTACGCGTCCTGCGTTCACCGCACCTGCCGCACCCAGCGCGCCGGCACCTTGCCCCGCCTGGGTGGGCACCGCGCCGAGTTCGCCTTGGAGCACCACCAGGCCGCCGCTCTCCAAGCTCGTCACCGGGGCCTGATCACATGGTTCGGCGAGGCGACTCAATCGTTCTGGGTGGCCTCCGCGACCGGCATGTACGAGGCCACGACCTACGACGATCTGCTCGCCCACCTGTGGGCCCAATCCCAGAGCCGGCTACTGCCCCGGGACCTTCAGTTCCAACACTGATCCCGAAACCCCCACGCCCCGGCGCCACCTCCTCAGAGGCAGGTGCCGGGGCGGGACCCCAGACCCGGTCAGCACGAAACCGGCGCGAGATCGAGCCGGGAACCCGAGGTTCCGGATCGCCTCATGGGCCGACCGGAAACGTTCACCCGGTCCGTCGTTCACGTCGAAGAAGCTCAAACACGTCTCGTGCCGGGACTCGGTCGGACCGGGCTCGCTGACGATGGTCGTCGAGTAGGGCCACCAAGGAAACGTCAGGGCCCGGATCCGATGCGAGAACGATGGCCGCCGACCGGTCGATGTCGATACGCGGTCTCCCGCGGCCTTACCGAAGTGATCGAAGTGGTGGCCGCGTATCCGATGAACAACGCCGTGAGGGTGCTCGTCGGCCATCTCGGCCTTGTCCTCGCGAGTGGACGCCAACCGAACGGCTACCCCTCGCCGTGCGACCGACGAACCGCTCACCGGTATGCTGGCTACTCCGGCCAACGGCCAGAGCTGTGGTTCATCAGCGGAAGCCCGTCGGTGTGTACTCCGAGCACCACCGACCTCCCCGAGGAAAGGGACACCTCCAGCTCCTGGTAGAGCTGCTCGGTCCCCGTTCCCCGACTACCCAGCCAACCATTGGAGAACAGTGAGATGAAGTCGGAGCCGTTGAGGTAACGAGGGATCTCCCTCCGCCGGATGCGCTTGCCCTTCGCGTAACCCTCTTCTTCGGCGTTCTCGTGCAGGATCTCGAAGTGCTCCCGGCTGAAGTACATCCCGGAGGCGATCTCGACACCGGCGGACATGCGCGTCTGAGGAGCACAGAGCTTGATGAAACAGGGGGTGTCCACCAGACGGATGTCGTGATGGCGCGGGTTGGGGTCCCGGAACCGTTCATCGGTTTCCCGCATGCGATCGATCTGTTCGAGGAAGCGTGGGTCGACGCTGCTGTGCAGGCCGCCTCGCACGGTCTCCTCCAGCACCTTGTATTGGAGCATGACGAAGTTGCCACCGTGCGGGTTGTAGTAGACCAGGTCCACCCCCGTGGCATGTTCGACCGGGGTGCGATCGATGTTGGCCACCAGAAGCGACCTGGACTTGTACTTGTTGGTGAACACGCCCCAGGCCACGTAGTCGGACCGGTGAAAGGACCAGCCAGGCAGGTGGGTGGCGTCGAAGTCCACCAGCCACTTCTCCTGAGGGTTGTAGCGCCCTCCCTTCAGCGCACCGTTGACGCCGCTGAGGAACGGGTCCCCGTCACCGGTCGGACGCCAACTCAGCAGGTGCTCCCGGTCGATGTCGAAGGCCTCGAACAGCACACCGACGGCGTCCTTCTCCAGAGCGCGGACAGGCCGGTCCTTGATGTCGGGTTCTTCCAGGGCCAACCGTGTTTCGAGGGAGCGGATCCGCTCCGCCGCCTCGTCCGAGGTCGCGGCCAACTTGTTCAGGATCTTCTTGCCGGTGGCTGAGGGAATTCCTCGGTTGCGGTCGAAGGCGTCCCGCACGAGCTTGCCCAGGTGCGAGAAATGTTCCACCGGAATCGGTAGTGACAGGGCGGTGAAGTGGGAGACCTCGACCTTACGTTCGAAGGTTCCGGACTTTCCGATCGGTGCCACCAAACCCAGAGCCGCGATCGTACGGTGTTCAGGCCCGGGCCGCTCGTTGAGGAAAAGCCCCAGGTAGGTTCCGCGTTTCCACGATTCTGAGCCGCTGCGAACGGCGTACTGACCACTGTCGGTCCGGCCAGGGAGGAGAAATTCGTGCATCACGTCGGTGAGCGCCAAAGCAGCGAGGCTCGTCTCCGTGTCGTGCTGCTTCTGCTTCGGGAACTGCCCCTTTGCCTGGAGGTCACCGAAACGCTTCGAGTGGATATCGAAGGCCGCGAGCTCCTGGCCGATCTTCTCCGTGGTCTCGGTGCGTAGCACGCTTTCCGTGTGCAGGTCGACCAAGGTGAAGAGGGTGTCGTCGCTCGCGCCCCGAACCTCATCGATGACCGAGTACACCCAGTCGGCGACGGCGGAGACACCGACGACGGATCCTCGATTCATCCAATACCGTACCTCTGGCTCTTCAGTGGGAGAGAGCGAGAGAGACCACCCCGCGGCTTCGTGCCACTCGATCGATCCGCCACTGATGCCTCTGGGATAGGGGGAGCGTAGGAGCGCTCGCGCTGACCGCTCTGTGCTCGTACCTGAGGTTTCCAAAGGGCG
Source organism: Nocardiopsis sp. NPDC006832 (assembly GCF_040635885.1). Classification (NCBI taxonomy): domain Bacteria; kingdom Bacillati; phylum Actinomycetota; class Actinomycetes; order Streptosporangiales; family Nocardiopsidaceae; genus Nocardiopsis; species Nocardiopsis sp. NPDC006832. Next base: position 50,075 of record NZ_JBEYLC010000012.1, read on the forward strand.
CAGGCTCAGCGACGTGCTCAGGGCCGCGTAGACCCGTCCGACATAGGGTCTGTGATCGCTCATGTGGGGGTTTCTAGTGAGAGGATTATTCAACTGAATACGGGCTTCGGCGAGCCGGTCGGCCCCGTAGCCGTTTCGGGATCGTCGGTATTCGTTGGGCCCCACAGTTGTATCGTGTGATGGTCGTGTCCTGAAACACCGGGCGTGCGGCCGGAGGAGCGCTTCGGTGATCTGTGAGAGTTTCCCATCGCCGCATACGACACGGATGCCCTCTTTCGGTGCGCGTCGATCGTTGGTGACGGTAGGGGCCCAGGGGACAACCGGGAATGTCGGTGGCTGTCGGTAGCTTCCGGGGTATGAGTTTCGCGCTGATGCCCTACGTGGTCGACCTCGACGTTCTGAACGGATCCGTTGGATCCAAGGACGAAAAGCTGCGCCGGATGATCGGCGGGCGGTTCAGGCAGCACCTGGCCCACTTCGACTCCCAGTTCGATCATCTCATCGACGATGGTGGCCTTCCCATCTACGAGGCGATCCGCGCGGTCATCGACGGTGGACCCTTCGATGAGCGGTACAGCGTCATGTACAACTACGCCTTCAAATGGATCTGTGAGTTCCACGGTCGTTTCCTGGACAACTCGGACTTCTCTCCGATGAGGGCCGGATGGACCGCGAGGGTCGACGAGGGTTTGGCGGACCTGGGCGTGACCGCCGTCAGCGTCGAAGGCCTTGGCGCGGGGAGCGCCCCCTCGCCCATTCCGTACTCGTCCGAGGGGTTTCCCTTCTACGGCGAGTGGAGCCTGGCGGAGTGCGAGAAGGCCCTCGAACAGTGGAAGCAGGTCACCGAGGACCGGAAGGCCGCCATCGACCCCTACGTGCTGAAGGCCGCCGAGTCCTCCATGGGTTGGTGCGAGACCGCTGCCGCCGCAGGGCGGGGCGTGGCGGCCTTCTTCTACTGACCCGGGCTCCGACCGCCCCCGGGAGAAGGGCGGCCCACCGTCCGCCACGCCCCTTGCCTCCACCGGTCTCGGGAGCGGCGTCAATAGGCTTGGCGCCTATGTATCGGTGCTGGTCGTAGTGGGAAGGCTGGGGCGGCGTAGTCGATGGACAACGACGACGAGTTCTACGGCGGTTCCGCTCGACCGTCGGATGCCGAGGTCCCGTCCGTGACGGAGCGCCTCGGTCTGGGAGCCGAGCCGGACGAGAGCATGGATCGTTTCGCGAGCCTGGCCACGCACCTGCTCGAAGCCCCGGTGGTGGTCACACTGGCGGAGGAGGGCCGTCACGTCCTTCCCGGCCTGGTGGGGTTGGGAGAACCATGGTCCTCCTCCAGACAGGTGCCGCTGCCTCGCACGGAGGGAGCAGGTGCCCCATCCGCGAGCGAAGACGACCAAGACCTCTTCGCCTCCGTGGCGAGCGTGGCCCAAGCCCTCGGAGGGATCACCTGGATCGGGGCGCCGCTCGTCGACATGGAGGGGACCTTCCTGGGTTGCGTCCTCGCGATCGATACCGCCGAACGCACCTGGAGTGACAGGGAGATCAACGCACTGCGCGACCTGGCGCATGTGTGCGAGGCGGAGTTGCTCCTGCGCCTGTTCGTGGAGGAGAACGGAAAGTCCCGGCAACAGGACCAGCGCGCCTACGAACGCTCCCGAATGCTGATGCGTACCGCCGAGGAACTCGCCGGGGCCACGGATGTGACCCTGGTGCGGCGCAGCGTCAAGGCGCTGATCACCCTCGATCTGAGCACCGTCCGGGTGGAGTTGATGCTGGTCGAGGGTGACCGGCTATGCCGCGTCGTCGACTCCGAGGACCCCCCGGGTGCGGAAGCGGTCCATGCGGAATGCGCGTTGGACAGCGACTGGCCCGAGGCCCAGGCGGCGCGTACCGGAACCATCGTGGAGGTGCCCGATGCGGACGCCATCGCGAAGCTGTCCCCCGAGGTACGAGCCGGGTTCACCCGAATGGGGCTGGCCGGTGCGGTGTTCCTCCCCGTGCCCGTGGGCCGTGATCCCGTGGGTGTGCTCGTGTTGGGATGGGACGTGCCTCATCGAATGGAGGTCGTGGAACGCGCGTTGCTCGGTTCCCTGGCCGAATACGCCGCTCGTGCCGTGGAGCGGGTGTCATACGTGGCCCGCCGTGTCCAGGCCGCGCACATGATGCAGAAGGCCATGCTGACCGAGGTTCCTCGTATCGAAGGTTTGGAGATCGAGGCCCTTTACCGCCCCGCCGAGGGGGGAGCCACGGTGGGTGGTGACTGGTACGACGTCTTTCCCTTGGTCGACGACGAGAGCGGAACCCTGGCGATCACGATCGGCGACATCACCGGTCACAACCTCCGAGCGGCCATCTTCATGGGGCAGGTGCGCACCATGTTGCGGCAGGCCGACCTGGACCACCCCGACTATGGGCCCGCGCGGATCCTCTCGGCCTTCGAACACGCCAACCGAATACTGGGCCTGGGGGCCAGTGGCACGATGGTGCACGCCCACCTGAGGCCATGTTCCGAAAGGTGGCTGTTGACGTGGACCAACGCGGGCCACATGTGGCCCCTGGTCGCTTCTTCGGATGGGGTCGTCGAGGAGCTGACCGAGCATGGTCTGCTCTTCCATCCCGACCTTCCGGACCTGTCGCGCATCGACCACCAAAGACTCCTGGAGCCGGGCAGCACGTTGTTGATGTTCACCGACGGGCTGGTCGAGCATCGTGGCCTGGAGATGGACGTGTTCATCGCCCGCACCAAACGCATACTCGCGGCCGGTGTCGACAGCCCGCTGCCCGAACTGTTGCGACGGATCGTGGAGGAGAACGTCACCGGGACCGGTGAGGACGACATCGCGTTGCTGGCGGTACGGCTGGTGGGGTAGAAGCCTCTGTGGCCTGCCTTGTCTCACGGGTCGACTCAGGCGCGGGGGATAGTCGTCAGGTGGGGTGCCGAGGCCAGGCGGGTCGCTCCGGCCGGGGCGGGTTCCCTCTACCGGGCGGCCCGAAGACGCCGAAGGCGATCCCGGTCGTGTCCGGGATCGCCTTGGCCTGTCTCGGTTCCAGGCGAAGGGCGGGGCCTCAGCCGTTCTCCTTCTGGATCCGAGCCATGAGCATCCGCTTGCCCTGCTCACCGGCCTTCTGGTTGTTCTCCTGGATCCGACGGAACCAGCGGACGAGTTCCTCGTCGCCCTGGCTCTCCGCGTCCTTGATGTAGCCCTCCAGGCGCCAGACGTTCTCCAGCGACTGATGAAGGGCCCAGATCAGGTTGTAGTTCTTGTCCTTGATCGGGCTGGACGGCTCGGCCACGACGACCTCCTGGATGGCGCGTTCTCCCTTGTGGGGACCCGACTGCCCGGCCTCGTGGTCCGGTACACGTCACTTGGACGATGTCTCTCCGGTCTTGCCTCCCCTTGGTGTGAACACCGGTCTCGGTCGACGTGGTGTGCCGGCATGGGTGCCCGCTTCCGGGGCGGGCATGAGGCGCGTCCGGATTATCGATGGCGCGACAAAACCTTCCTGGGAAATCCGGGCTCGTCTGTTTCGGTTTTAATGCTGCTCCGAAATGGCTCCATGTGTGCGTGTCGGGCTGGTGCGATGTGGGCTTCCATCTGCGGTAGGGATGACTTTCGGTTTTCTGGTGGTGGTAATTCTGGTTTAGGTCGGTATTTATATATCCGGGGTTTGTGGGTGGCTGTGCGGATTTGGTAACTTCCTTGTTGTTGGAACGGGGCGAAAGGCCTCGCTCTGATTCTTTTTCGGACATAAATGGAATGTGTAGGCACCACCCGTAATGCGTCGTTCCCTGGCCCGTGCGACGGCGGCTTGCGCGGCCCACGCCCTGGCCTTCGCGTTGGGGACGTCGGTCGCTCCGGCCACAGCCGACGAGAAGCCCCCCGCCGAAGCCGGTGACACGGCCTCGGCCGGCACGGAATCCGGTCGGGTCGAAGCCGGTGACGTGTTCGCCGCCGTGCATTCCGATACCGAGCGGGTCGAGGTCGAGAGTGCCTCGTGGACCTACGTGGACCGTGCCTTCCCCGACCGCGCCTACGACGGCGCCCGGACCCCGAGCGTGGGCATCGGGCACCTCGAATGGGACCACGCCTACACCCGCAGGGCCCTGTTCCGATTCCCGGTCGAGTCCGCGCCCGGCAGCGTCGTGGAGTCCGCCGTGCTGCGCGCCGAAGTGGTGTGGTCCTACGACTGCGCCGGTGATTCCGTCCTGCAAGCGCATAGGGTCGACCCCTTCCACACCGGGTCCACATGGAACGATCAGCCGAAGGCCCGCGCCCTTCTCGACACCCGAAGTGTCACGGGCGGGCAGGCCGCCTGCCCGGTGAACGGCGGCGTGGAGTTCGACGTGACCGAGGCCTACCGGTGGGCCGTGCGGCGGGGTGAGTCCCACGTCCACCTGCTGCTCCGTGAGCGTGACGAGTCCCAGAGCGCGGCCTGGCGTCGTTTCGACGTCGAGGACGAACCACCGGTGCTGAGGGTCGACCACGGCGAGCCGCGGGCTCGGGCCAAGGCCGTCGCCCATGACGGGCGCGCCTTGGAACCCGCGCCCTCCCGAACCACGGAAGGCCTCACGTCTTCCGACGACCTCTCCCCAAGGGCGGGGGAGAGCGATGAAGTCCGTGTCCGCGACCTGGCCCCGGGCGGTCCACACCGGGTCGGCGGTGGGCCGGTCCGTTTCCGTCGGGGGGAACGCACCGGGCATCCGGCCGCTTCGGTTGATCGCCGCGGGCAGGTCGAGGACACGATTCCCATGGCTCGGGGGCCGCCCAGGACCACCCCGAAAGAAGAAGACGGCTTCTCTCCCGATGTGGCGCCCGTTCGGGCGGAAGGGACACGTCGGTGGCGGTCCGAGGGAGCAGGACGGACCGTTCCCGGAGCCTCGCGGTGGGGCGGGGTCCGGTGGTGGTCAGGGAGTCGTGTCATCGCCGCGCAGGTTACGGAGCAGGGTGACCGATCGCGGTAGCGACGCGCTCCGCGCCGATGAGAGAGGTGTTCGTCCCGAGATAGGACGTGTCCGAGGCAGAGTCTGGCGGGGCTCTGCGTCGGGAGGTCGAGGCGGCTCGGAACCGCCTGTGCGCGTGGGCACCGCACGGGAGGGTTCCGGGCCGCCACCGGTGTGTCGGGTGGATCGTTGTGGCCCACCTGTCCGCGCGATGGTCGGGTACGTCGACGGCGGAGGCTCAGACGACGACGGCCTCGGGGTGTTCGCGGGCGTAGGCGTCCTGACAGCCCTGGGAGCAGAACCCCAAACGCCGTCCGTCGTCCTCCATGACCAGGCTGTTCCTGCCGTCGGCCACGGTCATCCCGCAGATCGGGTCGGGCAGCCGACCCTCGGGTACCGGTGCGGAGGTTCCGCTCTCCCAGGCGGTGCGGAACTCCTCGGTGAGGAAGGCCAACACGTCGGCTCCGGTGGCCGGACGCCCGTCCAAACCGAGGCTGCCGTCCGGAACACCGTCGACCCGCACCCACAGGCTGCCGCGCGGACGCCGCCTGCCGTGGTGGTCGTCCAGCCGTTTCACGGCGGTGCGCACCAGGCCGATGAAGGTACCGGCGGCCTCCTCCCGCCACGCTTCGGGCACGGTGAGGGTGATGATGAGCGGCGGGGCGACGTCGTCGGGCAGGGGCCCGTCGCCGGTCCACCAGCCCCGTAGCTCCCGAAAGGCGATGTGGGTGGCGGTCCGCGCCCGGCGGATGGTCTCCGTCGCGTGTCCGTGGGCGTCGAGGAACAGGTCGACGACGGCGCGGGAGACCAGTTCACGATCATGGTCGTCCAGGCGCCCGGTCGGGTGGGCGATCTCGATGAGAAGCATGGGTCCGCCTTCCGCTGGGGGCGACCCGGTGGCCGCCGCTGGGATCCAGCCTGGTCGGGGTGGCGGCGGCGCGGCAATGACCTCGCAGGTCAAGCCTCGGAGGTCTCGCCGAGTTCGCGCAGGACACGGCGGGTGTGTTCGTTCGCGGGGAAGAAGGTCTCGATGGCGATCTCGTCGAGGGTGACGTCGCGCGGGGACCCGAACACGGTCACCGCGTAGACCAGGCTGAGCCGCCCGAACCCGGTGTCGAGCAGCATCGGCGCGACCAGGTCGCTCTCGGGCCCGGGCACCTCCTCGGTGGGTCGCGGCGGGGGCGGGTAACCCTCCAGTTCACGGAGCAGGTCCACGAGCGCGGGGTCGGCGGTGCGTTCGTACTGACGGCGTACCCGCCGCAGGGTGAGAGAGCGCCACTGGGCGTGGTTGACCAACTGGTGGGAGAGCCCATCGGGGTGCAGGGTGGCCCGCAGCATGTTCGGGCGCGGTTCGCGCAGTGCGGCCGGAACGGCCTGGAGGAAGCGCGACATGGCCCGGTTGGCGAGCAGTAGGTCCCAGCGGGCGTTGACGGCGACGGCCGGGTGGGGTTCGTGCCCGGACAGGACCGCGTCGACGGCACCGCGCACCGCGCCGAGATCGTCGAGGGGGCGTTCGGGGTGGGCGGGTGCGAACCCGGCGGCCAGGTACAGGTCGTTGCGTTCGCGCAAGGGGACGTCGAGTTCTTCGCAGAGCCGGTCGATCATGTCGCGGCTGGGGCTGGACCTGCCGGTTTCGAGGTAGCTCAGGTGCCGGGTGGAGACCTCGGCGGCGATGGACAGGTCGAGCTGGGACCGTCGACGGCGCTCACGCCAACGGCGCAGGTGGACTCCCACGGGTTCGTGTGCGTTCATCGCTCCAAGGTAGGGCGGGCCGGGGCGGCCCGGGGGGACCATCACCCGGCCGCCCGACTCAGCAGGTTCCGATCTCCTGCCAGGGACCCCACTCGGAGCTCTCCGGCGGTGAGACGTGGCCGGTCCACCAGATCGCCTCGTACTCGCGCCCCTCGTGGACGACCCGCGACCCCTCGGAGTAGTTTCTGCCCTCCGACCAGGGCTCGGAGGCGCACGTCGCGGGTTCGGGCGAGTCCGTCTCGGGCGACTCTTCCCCCGGCTCCCGGTGGTCTCCGTTCCGGGGGTCCCGGTCCGGGCCGTCGTCACCGCGGTCGTGCCGCTCGTTCCCCCGATCCGAGGTATCGTCTCGCGGTTGCTCGTCGAGGGTCTGGACATCTTCGTCCTCGGGGCCGGGCGAGACCGTCAGGACCACGGTGGACTCGGGCTCGACGATCGCTCCGGCGGTCGGGGACTGGGAGACGACCTCTCCTTCGGGGCTCTCCGACTCCTCGGACACCACCACCTCCGCGGCCAGACCGAGGGATCCGAGGGCCGCGAGGGCCTCCTCCTCGCTGCTTTCGACCAGGTCGGGCAGGGTAACGCCCTCGCTGACGGTGAGGGTCACGGGTGTGTCGTAGTCCACCGTCTCCTCCGCCTCGGGGTCGGTCTCCAGCACGGTCCCCGAGGGCACGGAGTCGGAGGCCTCCTGAGTGACCGTCACGTCCGTGAACCCGAGGTCGGCCAGGGCCTGACGGGCGTCCGCCTCGCGTTCGTCCACCAGATCGGGCATGGGCAGGCGCTCGGGGCCGATCGCCACCACGATGGTCACCGGGTCGTTCTCGGCGAGGGAGGCGCCCGGTTCGGGGGTGGTGGCGGCGACCAGACCCGCGTCCACGTCGTCGTCGTGGACCTGGTCGTAGGAGACGTCTGGGGAGACGGCGAGTCCGTCGATGTGTTCGGTGGCGTCCTCGGGGCTGATGCCGACCAGGTCGGGCATGGTGGCCACGACCGGTGTCGCCTCGGTTCCGTCGTCTGAGGAGGTGAGGGTCCAGGTCAGCAGCGCGGCCACGAGGAGGAACAGGACGACGCAGGCGGACGCGAGGAAGAGGGTGCGGCGGCGCCTCGTCTTCTGGGCCGGTGACTCGTGCGCGGAACCGCTGGAACCTTCGGAGGGGTCCGTGGGGCCACCCGTGGAGGGGGCCGACGACGCGCCGGACGCGGCGTGTCGGCCGGGGGCGGCCGGGAGGCGTTCCCGTACTCGGCGAACCAGGGCCCGGTAGCGGCCCGCGTCGCGCGGGCGGTGGTCGGGGTCGGCCGCGGTGGCCTTGTCCACCAGCAGGGCGAACTCGTCGCCGGCCTCGAACAGCGCGCCGTCGTCCTCCCCGGCGCCCGGCCCGGCGATCATGACGCGCAGCAGCTCTCCCACGGCTCGGACGTCCTCGCCGGGGTCCGTCATCGTTCGGGCGGGAGCGGTCACCAACGGCAGGAGGCGCACCGAACCGTCGTCGGCCAGGAACACGGTGTCGGGACCGACCGCGCCGTGCACCAGCCCTTGGTCGTGGAACTCCTCCAACAGCGACAGGAGGGTGTCGATCACGTCCAAGGCCTCGCGCCTGGAGACGCGTTCGCCGAACCGGCCGCCGACGATGTCCTTGAGCGGCTCGCCCGCGGGTACGTCGCAGACCACCCACGCGCGGCCGGCTTCGACTCCGTGGTCCCGGGTCCTTGGCAGGACGGGATGGTCGATCCCGCGGAGTCGTCCCCAACGCGTCGCGGGCTCGTCCGAGTGCTCGGTCACGGTCTCGTCGAGCAGGACGAGGACAGGCGTGTCGGCCACGAGGTCCCGGGCCTCGAACAGCAGTGTGTGGTCGTCCACGCGGATGCCGGCGGCGCACCGGTAACGGCCGGCCAGGGGCGCCGGGGGAACCGGGGGAGGGTACGCCGAGGAAGCGTGGGTGGAGGTCTCCATGAAGGGAATTCTATGGAGTCTGAAAGGTCTGATCTCACACCTTTAGAGTGGAAACGGGTGATTCGTCGGACGGGGTCGCGTGGTGCCAGGTGGCGGCCGTGCCGTGGCCGAAAATCCTTCGACAACGCGGGGCGCCCTTGCGAGGCTTGCCGGCATGGGAGATTTCAGTAGGGCCGAGCTACGGCTGATGCAGGATCTGTCCCAGCGGGTGTCGGCGCGGTGGCCGGAACTGGTCAACGGTGACGCGACCGTGGGTGAACTGGCCTGGGTCTGGGGCATGGCCCAGGACACCTTCGGGTCGTACTGGCGGCGTCGGCTGTGGTTCGACGAGGACCGGCCGGTCGCCTGGGGGTGGGCACGCCTGCCGTACCGGATCCCGCGCGACGACGGGACGTTCCGTGAGACGAGGTCGGCCGAGCTGGTCTGGCAGACGGACCCGGACCGGCCGGAGCTGATCGACGAGGTCCTGGACTGGTACGACGAGGTGGCCGGTGACGTCGACCGGACGATGACCGTGCAGGTCGCCGACGCCCGGGCGCGTCAGCGGGTCGAGGCGCACGGGTTCGTGTTCGACGTCGAGGACGGGGGCGACGAGGGGCACTGGCTCCAGACCAACGAACGCGACCTGGTCGATGTGCCGGAACCGGTGCTGCCCGAGGGGTTCCGGTTCGTGACGGCCGAGGACGTGTCGGCGGCCGGAGTGGTGAAGGCGCATCGGGACGCCTGGCCGAACTCCCGGTTCACCGAGGCGGGGCTGGAGCGGATCCGGGAGACCTGGCCGTACCGGGGTGACCTGCACGTGCTGGTGGAGGCGCCGGACGGGACCCTCGCCGCGTCCGCGATCATCTGGCTGGACGAGGTCACGCGCTCCGCCGAGTTCGAGCCGGTCGGCACCCACGTGGACTTCCGGCGTCGGGGGTTGGGTTCGGCGTTGCAGCTGCACGGCATGCACCGGGCCAAGGCGGCGGGGGCGGAGCGCATGGTGGTCGCCTGTCTGGGCGCGCCGGCGCACCCGTCCGCACGAGGGCTGTACTACGGCGTGGGCTTTCGTGAGTTCACCCGCGACGTGCCCTACGTCAAGACCGTCGGGTGAGGCGGGGCGACGTCGTTTCCGCTGGATGGGCGCGGGGTAGGGGCGCGAACACATGGTTCGCAAAAGGTGCAAATCAGACTTTCGATTCGATCTCCGGCGCCCGGGGCCGGTCGTGTCGACGCGCACCTACCCCACCGCTCGAAAGGGGGCGGAGGACATGCAGCAGGATGCCCAGGATGATCACGGTGCCGGTGGTTCCGCGCGTCGTCGCACCCGTCACGGGGGCCGCAAGAGGCACAAGGGGCCGGGGATGCGGCCCGAACAGGGGCCCGAAGCGGAGGCCGGGCTCGTGGAACAGCCCCGTGTGGAGAAGAAGGCGCCGCGGACACGTGAGGAGCGATCCGCCCGCCCCTCCACAAGGGACGATCCCGATGTGTACCTCGACATCCCGGTCGTGAAGGTCGACGAGATCGAACTCGACGTCGAGGACCTCGCGGCGTCCGTCTCGCTGGAGGCCGACGTGCTGGACCTGCTCAGACTCAAGGTGGGCGTGGACGTCGAACTCGGCCACGTCGGACTCACCATCAAGGGGGTCGAGGCACAGGCGCTGCTCAAGGTCCAGCTCGACAACGTGCGGGAGATCATCGCCCGGGTCCTCAAGACCATCGACTCCAACCCGCAGATCATCGAACACGTGGTCCGTGGCGTGGGCAGGTCGCTCGAAGAGGTGTCGGAGGGCACCGGCGCGGCCGTCTCGGAGGCCGGGCGGGGCGCCGGTGACGCCGTCGCCGGGGCCGGGCAGGGAGCCGGAAGGGCCCTGGAGGAGACGGCGGGCGCCGTCGGCGACGTGGTGGGGGACTTCGACGAGGAGGACGACGGATGAGGCGCCGCCGCGAGGACGAAGCGGATGACGTGGATGACGTGGACGACGTGGAGATCCGTGCGTCGGCGTCGGCGGAGGAACTGCTCTTCCATGAGGACCCGGACGTCCGGACCCGTGTACGAGGGGCCCCCGATCGAGAGAGCCTCTCGGCCCGTGAACGCGACGGCCTGCCTTGGCGGGTGCGTGCGGGCGAGGTGTATCGCGGCGTCCACGTCGACTACCGGCTCGCCGGTGCCGTGCGGGCTTCGGAGGACGACTCCGAACCCGAGCATGGGGATGACGGCCGCGAGAGCGGAGCATCGGCGAGCGGGTGAACCGACCGACACCGTCCGAGCGGCCCGAGACCGGTCGGGAGTCGTGGCTCCTCCCGACCGGCCGCCCTCTCGGTTCACACGGTCGAGGGGGTCTTGGATTCCTCCGCGTCGGCCGAGCGTCGGGACGAACGCACCCGCGCCACCACCACGATGCCCACGGCCAGCAGGATGACGGCGTAGATGCCCAGGGTGATGGGGCCGGTGAACATGACGCCCACGTCGCCCTGACCGATCGCCAGCCCGCGTCGCAGCTCGCTCTCCGCCAAGGGACCGAGGATCACGGCGATGAGCACCGGCGCCAAGGGGATCGCGTAGCGGCGCATCATGAAGCCCAACAGCCCGAGCAGGATGAGGAGCCAGAGATCGGTGATCGCGTAGGAGGAGGCATAGACGCCGAGCGCCGCGAAACCGGTGATCCCCGCGTACAGGTACCTCTTGGGGATGAGCAGCAGTTTGGCCCACAGCGGTGCGAACGGCAGGTTCAGGATCAGCAGCATCACGCTGCCGATGAACAGGCTCGCCAGGAGCGCCCACACGAGGTCGGCGTTGCGTTCGAACAACAACGGTCCGGGCTGCATGCCGTACTGCTGGAAGGCGGCGAGCATGATGGCCGCCGTGGCCGAGGTCGGTAGGCCGAGCCCGAGGAGTGCCCCCATGGCCGTGCCCGCGGTCGCGCTGGCGGCCGCCTCCGGTGCCGCCACCCCTTCGATGGCGCCCTTGCCGAATTCGTCGGGGCGCTTGCCTCGGCGGGCCCTGAGCTGGGATAGCTTCCTCTCCGTTCCGTAGGCGAGGAACGTCGGGATCTCCGAGCCTCCGGCCGGGATGGTGCCGAAGGGAAGCCCGAAGCTCAGACCGCGCAGCCAGGCCGGGATGGCGCGGCGCAGGTCGCCGCGTCCGAGCCAGAGCGTCCCTCCCGTCTTGACCGGTCGGGCGTCGGGCCCCTGCCGGTGGATACGGGAGGCGACGTGGAGCACCTCTCCCAGGGCGAGCAGGCCGACGGTCACGGTGACGATGCCGATGCCCTCGAAGAGGGAGGGCACGCCCAGGGTGAACCGGGCGGCGCCGCTCTGCGCGTCGATGCCGACCATCGCGATGCCCAACCCCAGGGTCAGCGCGATGAGACCGCGCACCATGGACTGGGCGACGACCGCGGACGTGGCCACGAAGGCGAACACCGCCAGCGCGAAGTACTCGGCGGGGCCGAACCGCAGGGCGATGTCGATGATGACGCCGGAGAAGAACGCGACCACCGCCGTGGAGACCACCGCGCCGATGAACGCGCCGATCGCCGAGGTGGCCAGGGCCTGGGAGGCCTTGCCGCGCCCGGCCATCTTGTGGCCTTCGATCGCGGTGGCGATGGCCGAGCTGTTGCCCGGGGTGTTCATCAGGATCGACGTGGTGGAGTCACCGAACAGACCGCCGTAGTAGACGGCGGTGAACATGATGAACGCGCCGGTGGGATCGAGTTTGAAGGTGACCGGGAGCAGCAGGGCCACGGCCATCGCCGATCCCAGGCCGGGAAGCACGCCCACCGCGGTGCCGAGCACCACGCCGACGAACGCCCAGAGCAGGTTCTCGGGGGTCAGGGCGGAGGCGAAACCGCCGCCCAGGAGCATGAGGGTGTCCATGTCAGAGAAGCCCTCCCAGGATCCCCGAGGGCAGGTTCAGGCCCAGCCCCGCGACGAAGGCGAGTTGGACGACGGCGGAGTAGACCAAGGCGACGGCCGCCTCGAACAGGGGCCGTTTCCCGCCGAAGGCCCAGCTCACGCCGAAGAACAGCAGGGCTCCGGACAGCAACCAGCCCAGGGGTTGCAGGAGCAGGGTGAAGGCGACGACCGCCGCCAGGACCATGCCGACCGTACGCCAGTCGCTGTGGGGAACGGTGTGTTCGGGTTCTCGGCGCACCTCGGCGGGGGCGCTCGCGAAGGTCTGTCCGGGGTCTTCGACGGACTCGTCGACCACCTCGGCGTTCTCGGATCCCTCCTCCTCCGGCGCCGTGGTCGGTCGGCGGACGATCTGGAGTACGAGGAGCGCGCCGAGCACGACCATCAGTCCGGACACCAGGCTCGGGAAGAGTCGGGGGCCGGGGCCGGTGGAGGTGTCGGGGACGTGCATGGTCAGGGTCTGGGAGGCGAGGAAGACGCCGATGCCGATGACGAGCACACCGACGAAGAGCTCGCTGCGACCCCTCCACCAGGGATCTGGTGTGTGGTCCGTCGCGTCGCCCGACGAAACGGGCGACGCGGATTCTCTGAGTGGGTTCATGACAGTCCCAGGTCCTCGGTGACGTCGGTGATACGGGTGATCTCTTCGCGCAGGAACGCCTCGAACTCGGGACCGGACTGGAAGGTGTCGTCCCACTTGTTGCGTTCGAGGGTGTCCCGCCACTCCGGGGTGGCGACCATTTCCTCCACGATGGCAGTGAGCTCCGCGCGTTCGGCGTCGGTGATCCCCGGCGGCGCCATGAAGCCGCGCCAGTTGGGGAGCACTGCCTCCACTCCCTGTTCGGGGAGCGTGGGATGATCCTCCAGGCCGGTGACCCGCTCGTGCGCGGAGACGCCCAGGACACGGAGGGCGCCCGTCTCCACCTGGTCGCTGAACTCGTTGTAGCCGGAGACGCCCACGTCGATGCTGCCCGAGAGCAGTGAGGTGAGGGCCTGGGCGCCGCCCGCGAAGGGGATGTAGTTGACGTCCGAAGGGGCGATGTCCTGGGACTGGGCCGCGAGCCCGGCCAGGAGGTGGTCGGTACCGCCGAGCGATCCGCCACCGACGGCCACCGCGCCCGGGTCGTCCTCCCAGGCCTCGATCAGGTCGCCCATGTCCTGGAGGGGGGAGTCGTCGCGGACCACGAAGACCTCGTAGTCGTCCGCCACTCGGGCGATGGGCACCACGTCCTCCAGCGTCTGGGCGGAGTCGTTGACGATGATGCCGCCGATCATGACGGTTCCCGTGGTCATCAGAGTCGTGGCGCTGCCCTCCCGCCGCACGGTCTGCGCGAGGCCGATGGTGCCTCCCGCTCCGGGCAGGTTGAGGACCTGGGTGTTGGCCACGATGTCGTTCAGCCGCATCGAGTGCTGCGCCTCTCGCGCGACGAGGTCCCAACCGCCGCCCGGGTCGGCGGGCACCACGATGTCCACTCTTGCCCGGGCCTGGGAGTCGTGCGTCTGCGAGAGCGCGGCGTTCACCCCGGCGGCACCCACCACGAGCGCCGCGCACACGGCCCCCACGGCGCGCAGGGTCCGCTGCTTGTCCATCTTCACTCCCTCTCGATCCGCATCGGTCCATCAGGTGGACCTAATGGGCCGCTGATTGGTTCAGAGAATGATGCAAATCACTCGGGTCGGTGTCAATGCGTCCCGGAGATCTTTCCTTAACGAAGTCGTCACGTCAGGCGGTTCACCACCACTTTGAAGTGAGGAGTGCGCGGGGGTGCGGTGGTCGTCGGGCACTGGTGGATCGTGGCCCCTTGGGCTAACCTGTTGCGCATCGAACCATCTAGTAGTCCAAGTGGTCCGTCAGGTGGACCAGGGCGGGAGGGTGATGGCCGGGGAAACCGAAGGGGGAGTGCGCAGTGTGGTGCGCGCTCTGGACCTGCTGGACCTCTACGACGAGAGGAACCAGCGCTACACCACGCGAGAACTGGTGGAACTGACCGGACTGGCCAAGACCACCGTCTTGCGACTGGTCGGGACCCTCGAACAGCGCGGCCTGCTGTGGACCGGACCGGACGGTCGCGTCGGAGCCGGTCCGGGGCTGCTGCGCTGGGCGCGTCTGGCCCACGCGATCTGGCAGGTACCGGAGACCATTCGCGCGATCATGCGAGAGCTCACGGTCGAGACATCCGAGACGGTCAACCTGTACGTGCGAGCGGACACCGTTCGTGTCTGCGTCGCCCAGGAGGAGGGGCCCCAACGGCTCCGCCACGTCGTCAACACCGGTGAGGAGATGCCGCTCTGGGGCGGCGCCGCCAGCAAGGTCCTGCTGGTCGGGGTCCCCACGTCGGTGGTCCGACGGGTCGCCGCCGCCTCCCCCCAAGGACCGCGGTACGCCGATCGACTGCTCACCGAGATCGACGAGGCCCGGACCCGAGGCTTCGCGGTCAGCCACGGCGAGCGCGAGAACGGCGCCTCCGGTGTGGCCGCACCGGTGTACGGCGCCCAGGGGGCGACCCCCGTCGCCGCGCTCGCCGTCGGCGGGCCCACGGCGCGTTTCACCGATGCCGCGGTCCGCGTCTTCGGCGGTGCCGTGAGCGAGGCGGCCGAGCGCATCGGTCGGATCGGATTCGAGCCCGCCTCGCAGAACACGGCCTCGGACGAGAAGGAGAAGAGATGAGCCCCTCGACGACGGCACGGGACGACCTGCCCTTGGCGGGAATCCGTGTCCTGGACCTGACCAACGTCCTGGCCGGACCCTTCGCGGGATACCAGCTCGCGTTGATGGGGGCGGACGTGGTCAAGGTGGAGGTCCCCGGGGCGGGTGACCTCGCACGGCAACTCGGGGCCTCACCGGAGCTGAACCGGGAACGCCTGGGCGCCTCCTTCCTCGCCCAGAACGCGGGCAAGAGGTCCCTGACCCTGAACCTGAAGTCCGACGAGGGGCGGAAGGTGATGGAGCGCCTGATCGGCGACGCGGACGTGCTGGTGGAGAACTTCCGTCCAGGGGTCATGGACCGCCTGGGGTTCGGCTGGGACGAACTACGCGGCATCAACCCGGGGCTGGTGTATTGCGCCGTCTCCGGTTTCGGGGCCGATGGTCCGCTGAGCGATCGTCCCGCCTACGACCAGATCATCCAGGGACTCTCCGGCATGATGGACGCCACCGGAACCGAGGAGAGCGGCCCCCTGCGCGCGGGTTTCCCCATCGCCGACGTCATGGGCGGACTGGCCGCGGCGTTCGCCATCGGCAGCGCCCTGGTCCGGCGAGAACGCACCGGCCGAGGCTCCCACCTGGACGTCTCCATGCTGGAGACCGCCATCACCGCCCTGGGCTGGGGCGCCTCCAACCACCTCTCGGCCGGCGTGGAACCCACCAGGATCGGAAACGAGAACGCCACCGCGGCGCCCTCGGGCACCTTCTCCACCGCCCAGGGCATGCTCAACATCGCGGCCAACAAGCAGGAACAGTACGAGATCCTGTGCCGGCGGATCGGCGCCCCCGAACTCCTCGACGACCCCCGCTTCGCCGCACGTGAGAGCCGCAAGGCCAACCGCGCCGAGCTGCGCGCGGCGATCGAGGAACACCTGGCGAAGCGGACCGCGGTCGAATGGGAGGAGATCCTCGCCGCGGCCGGGGTCCCCGCGGCCCGGGTCCTCAGTGTTCGCGACGCCCTCGAACTCGAACAGATCGACCACCGCGGCCTCGTGCGCACGCTGGCCTTCCCCGGGGACGAGGAACGCGAACTACGGGTTCTCGGCACCGGCGTACACGTGGACGGAGCGTCCCTGGGCCCGGACCGGTCACCGCCCCTGCTGGGAGAACACACCGATCAGGTCCTCCACGAGGCCGGATACGAACAGACCGACATCGACGCGCTCAGAGAGGCCGGTGCGCTGTGACCGCTGCGAACGACCAGGCGATGACCCACGAGGAGATCGGCGACTGGTGGTCGAACTCCCTGACGCGGATCGCACCGGGTGAGATCGAACTGCGCGGCTACCCGGTCCAGGACGTCATCGGCCGCTACGGATTCATCCAGGTGGTCTGGCTCATGCTCCGGGGGGAGCTTCCCGAGCCGGCCCAGGCCCGCATGCTGGAGTCGGCGATGGTGGCCGGCGTCGACCACGGCCCACAGGCGCCCTCCATCGCCGCCGCCCGCATGGCCGCCACGTGCGGACTGGGGCTCAACAACGCGGTGGCGACGGGGGTCAACCTCCTGGGTGACGTGCACGGAGGCGCCGGACAGCAGTGCGTCGCGCTCCTGAACCGGATGGCGGAGTCGCGCTCCGGCGGTACTGACGTGGACGAGGTCGCCGAGGCGATCGTCGCCGAGTACCGGGAGAAGGGTGCCTACGTGCCCGGCTTCGGGCACCGCTTCCATCCACGGGATCCCCGGCGGGACCCGCTCCTGGCCATGGTGGAAAGGGCGGTCGAGGACGGGACCGTCGACGCGGGGCCCCTGGAATCCGCGCTGGCCCTGGAACGGGCCTTGGAACAGCGCGGGGGGCGGCCGGTCCCCATGAACATCGACGGAGCCACGGCAACCGTCTACGCCTCCCTGGGCTTCGACGCGGAACTGGCCAGGGGGCTCTTCGTGCTCTCCCGTTCGGTCGGCATCCTCGCGCACGCCTGGGAGGAGAGCAACAGCGGGGCCCGGATCAAGGGCCCCCTCCCGCGCTCGGTGCTCGCCGGTTACACGGGCCCCGAGACCCGGATCCCGGGTGAGCGCGGCGACGACTGATCCTCGCGGGAGGCCTCGCGTGCGGGCCGTGGATTCCGAGAAGGCCGATCCTTGCGACCGGTCCGACCGATCAGCCCAGGGCGGCGAACATCATGATGTTCGCCGCCACGTAGATCACGGTCGCGACCGCCAGGCCGAGGAGCATCACCCAGACCGCGGGCCTCCTCCTGGCCAGGCGCACGATGGCCCAGACGGTGACGATCAGCCAGATCATCCAGGGCGAGAACATCATCAGCGGGAGGGCCACATCGACGGCGGTGCCGCATTCGCTCCCGCAGCTCGCGGTCGCCATGATCGAGAAGAAGCCCCAAAGACTCGCCCCGAGACAGACCGGCGGCGCCAGGCAGATGAGGACGATCGTGATCACTCTGTCCGCGGTCGAACCTTGCTCGTGCCGCGGCACGGCGCCCGGTCGATGACCGGGCCGGTGGGCGTTCGGGGGGACCCCGAAAGGGGATGCCGGCTGCATGAGCGTCATCATGCCACGCGCACGGGTCGACTACCAGGGTGATCGCCTCGTGGTTCCATCACCGTTCATCCTCCGTCGATCATCTCCCCGGTCCGGACGAAGCGCCCTGACCTCGCGACGTCGTCGCCGGTCAGGGCCCTTCACCGTCGGCTGCGGCTCCCCCATGTCGCCGTACTCGCCGAGCGGGCTTCGTAGGCGCCGGCGGGGGAATTGTGACGATGAGGGTCATCGGGTCGTCACCGGCGACTCCTGCGCCCTTCCTTCGCGTACCCAGACGACGACCACGGTCGCCAGGACGAACACGACGGGAATGAGGAGGTGAGGGCCTCCGGCGCCCTCACTTCGCGCGACGGAGAACTCACCGCCGCCCGCCAGAAGGGTGTTCAGGATCGCGGTGAAGGTGTTGTTGGCGATGTGCCAGGCGATCGGGGCTTCCAACCCTCGGCTTCGGATGGCCATCGTGGCGGTGGCCAGACCCAAGAAGACGTGGTAGCCGAACAGCCACGGGTCCGAGGCGAAATGCGAGACGGCGAAGAGAACGCTGGACACCACGACGCCCAGGCCGAGCGCGAGCCGCTCGGGCCTGACCCACGACGCGACGGCCGGCATGGTGGCGCCACGGAACATCAGTTCCTCCGCCGCCGCGGTCAAGGGCGTGGTCAGCACCATGATCACGATGAGCGATCCGGTGGTGCCGGTGATGCCGAAGCCCACCCATGGTGTGTGGTCGATGGCGAAGACACCCAGTGCGGCGTTGCCGAGCACGGTGAAACCGAGGGCCCAACCCAGGTAGACGGTGAGTCGACGGAAGTCGAATCCTCGGCGATGGCTCAACACCTCACGCCACGAGACCCTCGCGAAGGCGGCGACGATGGGCACCGTCAGAAAACCGGTGACGATCATGCTGATGTTCACCGCGAGAAGACGCAGCGGACCGAGTGTTTCCGACTGCTCGCTCGGCCCTTCGATGATCGTCGCGACCTGGTACAAGCCGACCTGCACAATGATCATCGCGATCGGCGGCACGAGGATCACGATGAGCGACTTCCATCGGCTCATCGAGAGATGGGCGCCGAACCGGCGTTCGTTGATTCCGGTGCTGCTCGAAGACATTCTCGGTTTCCTATCGTGTCGGGCCATCGACGGGACTTCGGTCGCGATGCGCGCCACCACGATAGTACATCGTACTAGTACGTAGTACTAGAGATTCTGTTGCGGCATACTGGAGGCAAGAGGAGACCTTCATGACGACGACACCACCGCTCGATACACGCGAGCGGATTCTGGCGGCCGCTGCCGCGATCCTCGCCGAGGACGGCGTCACCGCACGACTGACCGTGCGGGCGGTGGCCGCTCGTGCCGGTGTGAGCATCGGGTCCATGCGCTACCACTTCCCGACGCAGCAGGAGTTGCGAGATCAGGTCATGGAACGGGTCGGTGAGTGGCTCGCCCCGACGGAGTGGATGCGCGACGCCTCCCTCTCCGGACACGAACGTCTCCTCCGGAGTCTGCGTCAGGTGCTCACGCGTGCGGGCACGGGACAGCAGGCGCGTGACGCCATGGTGGCCGCCGTCAACGCGTTCGTCGCCGTAGAACAGACCGATCAGGTCAGGGAGGCGCACCTGTCCATCGAACGCGACGGTCAACGACGCATCGAAGGATGGCTCGACACGCTCTCGAAGGAGGGGCTCCTCTCCCCGGACGACGTCCCTCGAAACGCTCGATTCCTCGGGACGGTTCTGAACGGCCTCGCACTACAGCGAGCCTTTCCGGCGATCGACGCGCTCGTGGAGGTGGAAGAGCAGACCCTTCGGGTGGCGGTATCCGCGGTCCTTCGGGCCGAGGGCGACCAAGCTTGAGCCGTACCCGCGACGATCTCTCCCCGACCCTTCCAGGCCGGTGTCCCTTCGTCTCCGGGGCGGGCTCCGGGACCCCGACTCCGTCAGGGAGGGGTCAGTGGGTGATGGCGCCGGTGGACGCGGAGTGGACGAGTTTCGCGTACTTGCCGAGGACGCCCTCCGGGAACCTGTTGGGCAGAGGTCGCCAGTGCGCTCGTCGCGCCTTGAGTTCCTCCGGGTCGACGTGCAGGGCGATGGTGCGCTCGGCGATGTCGACGGTGACACGGTCCCCCTCGTGGACGAACGCGATGGGTCCGCCCTCGACCGCCTCCGGGGCGATGTGACCCACACACAGGCCCGTGGTGCCGCCGGAGAAACGCCCGTCGGTCAGCAGCAGGACGTCGCGGCCCAGCCCCGCGCCCTTGATCGCGGCGGTGATGGCCAGCATCTCCCGCATCCCCGGGCCGCCCTTGGGGCCCTCGTAGCGGATCACCACGACGTCCCCCTTCCGGATCTCACCGGCGCTCAACGCCTCCATGGCCGCCTGCTCGCGTTCGAACACGCGCGCGGGGCCGGTGAAGACCGTGGTGTCGAAACCCGCGGTCTTCACGACCGCTCCCTGCGGTGCGAGTGATCCGCGCAGAACCGTGATGCCGCCGGTGGGGTGGAGGGGATCGTCGAGGCGGCGAAGGACGGTTCCGTCGATGGGGCCCGGTGCGAGTTCTCGGAGGTTCTCCGCGACGGTCCTGCCCGTGACGGTGAGCGCCTCACCATGCAGCAGACCCGCCTCCAGGAGCGACCTCATCAGAACGGGGATGCCGCCGACACGGTCGACGTCGTTCATGACGTACCTGCCGAACGGTTTGAGGTCGCCGATGTGGGGGACGCGGTCGCAGATCCGGTTGAAGTCGTCGAGTTCGAGATCGACCTTCGCCTCATGGGCGATGGCGAGCAGGTGCAGGACGGCGTTGGTGGATCCGCCGAGCGCCATGACCACGGTGATGGCGTTCTCGAACGCCTGCTTGGTCATGATGTCGCGCGCGGTGATCCCCTGTTCGAGCATGGCGACCACCGCCTCACCGGACCGGTGCGCGTGGTGGTCGCGACGCCGGTCCGCGGACGGGGGAGCGGTGGAACCCGGCAGGCTCATACCCATCGCCTCGGCGATCGCCGCCATGGTGTTGGCCGTGAACATGCCACCGCAGGCGCCCTCGCCGGGGCAGATGGCGCGTTCGATCCGATCGAGGTCATCGACGCCCAACCGCCCGGCCTTGCACGCCCCGACGCCCTCGAAGGCGTCGATGAGCGTCACGTCCTTCTCGGTGCCGTCGGCCAGCTTCACCCATCCGGGCGCGATGGTGCCCGCGTACATGAAGACGGAGGCGAGGTCCAGGCGTGCGGCCGCCATGAGCATGCCGGGCAGCGACTTGTCGCAGCCGGCGAGCAGGACCGATCCGTCCAGGCGCTCCGCCTGCATGACCGTCTCGACGGAGTCGGCGATCACCTCACGTGAGACGAGGGAGAAGTGCATGCCCTCGTGACCCATGGAGATGCCGTCGGAGACGGAGATCGTGCCGAACTCCAAGGGGTAGCCGCCGCCCGCGTGCACGCCCCCCTTCGCCGCGCGCGCGAGACGGTCCAGGGAGAGGTTGCAGGGGGTGATCTCGTTCCACGAGCCGGCGACGCCGATGAGCGGTTTGTCCCAGTCGCCGTCGCCCATGCCGACCGCTCGGAGCATGCCACGGCTGGGGGCGGCCTCGATGCCGTCGGTGACGGTGCGACTGCGCGGTTTCGGATCGATGCCCATATCGGTGTCTCGCATGGACTCGTCGGCGGACCGGTGCACGGATTTCCTCCCCCTTGAGTTCGGTGTGTTCCGTGCCTTTCCGGTTCGGGGGCCCGCCAACCCTGTCGGGGCGAAACCGGTGACCGGAATTCACCAGGGCGGGACCGTGAGCCCACGGTGCTCACACCGAGCTTCGGCCATCGGCCGGGACGCCTTCCTCAACGGGAGACCTCACCCGAGACGGTGTCCGGTCCCGACGGTATGGCCACCACCGCAGCCGATCCAGCATCATCGGCCATGTGAACCGATCGACTGAATGCCTTCCACCACGTGGTGGAAGCGCCTTCATGCGGGAGCCTCTGAAACGAGGACATGGGGGGAGGCTCCGAGGGCGGTCAAGAGGCGCTTCCGGATTCGCTGCTTGCGCTGCTCGAAGAACGCGGTGAATTCGGTGAGATCGAGCGGCAGGCCGTCGAGGTCGTTCTCGGAGAGGTAGGTGGCGCGCTTGCCCTGGTCGGGGAGAGCGGTATCGATCCAGTCTCCGGGGAGGGTGTCCTGCTTCTCGATGTTGGCGGTTCCTGCGAGTAGTTGGAGGTTGGGCAGCAGGTTCACCGCTGTCAGATAGTCGTCGATCTCGTCGTGAGGTATTCCGGCTTCGGTGAGCTTCTTCTTGGTGAAACGGGACTTGGGGAAGATGTGGTCCTCGTGGAACTTCTTGCTCAGGTCCAGGCCCGGGTACAGCACCGACAACACGGAGAAGGTTCGCCGTCCGGAGTACTTGAGGTTGAGCAGTTCGTCGA
Source organism: Nocardiopsis sp. NPDC006832 (assembly GCF_040635885.1). Lineage (NCBI taxonomy): Bacteria > Bacillati > Actinomycetota > Actinomycetes > Streptosporangiales > Nocardiopsidaceae > Nocardiopsis > Nocardiopsis sp. NPDC006832. The sequence goes on from NZ_JBEYLC010000012.1 coordinate 72,234, forward strand.
TCTCGCTGTTGTCGAAGGTGAGGCCCTTTCCGACCGCCGCCATCGCCTCCTCGACCGCGACCACCGGGAAGGAGTTTGTGGTGTTGGCGCTCAGCACATCGCGGATACGGGTGAGCAGGGTGTCGAGCCCCGAACCCCAGATACCGCGCTTGACGAGTGAACGGGTCACCCATCGCTGCAACGCGAGCCGGTCGGCGGCGTCCGCGGTCGAGTCCAGATAAGAGTCGCCCACGCCGCGCAGGTGCAGGTAGTACGCGATCGGTGTGATCACGCTGTTGGCGGTCAGGTTGCGCTCGTTGTAGCCGAACTGCTGGAGCAGGGTCGCCGCGCGAAGGAGCGCGCCCTTGATCTGCGGCCAGGCCGCCTCCACCTTCGCCATGTTCGCCTGGGTGAAGTTGGTGACCTTGAACTTCACGTCAACGGCGGTGATGGTCAACGCGGTCTTGAGCACCACGTCCTTGGAGAAGGAGAACTGCCGTCCGGCGTTGTTGTTGATCTCGCTCACCAGTGAGCGGACCTCCTCGCGGGCGTCGAGCTCCTTCCACTGGTTCGTGGCCATCGACATCAGCAGGTCGGAGTAGGACAAGGTGGTGCCGCCGCTGTTGACCCGAACGAAGATCTCCAGCACCTTGTCGGGATCCTGGTCGGTGACCAGGAAATAGTTCATCGGCTTCAGCTCCCGTACCGCCTGGTAGAGGTCGTACAGCCGCTGGAACGCGTCCTCGTCCCCGGCACAGCCTCGTCGACCCAGTTCCGCCATGATCGCGGGGCCCGAGTTGGCCAGGTCGAGTACCGCCCCGACAGGGAACCACTTGTGCACCTCACCTTCCCCGGGTGTGGCGTCCTGGTGGGTCAGGAAGCGCAGGTCGTACTTGGCCCCCAACTCCTCGTCTTCGGGAGGATCGATGAGGTTCAGGTAGAGCCGCTTGACGGGGAACGCGTCGGCGCTGTTCCACCACGCGTACTTCTTTTTCTCCGCGAAGCTGCCGTACAGCGCGATGTTCAGGGCGGTGAGGCGCTGCTGGCCGTCGAGAACGGCGGTGGTACCGCTGCCGTTGGGAAGAGTGGCCTTTCCCGCATAGGGATTGTCGCGTTCGTGGTAGTTCGTCAGGAACTCGTAGAAGGTGTACGACCGTGCGGTCTCGGGCTTGACGTTCCATAGTAGGAACGAGCCGACAGGGTATCCGCGCATCAAGCTGTCGACGAGTCTGATGATCTGGTCGGTGTTCCAGACGAACTCACGCTGGATCGCGGGCATCAAGTACTCGCGCCTGTGGACGGTGGCGAGCATCTCCTCAACGCTGAGGGGAGTCTGGAAGGCCATGCGGGGTTACCCCTTGTCGATTCGGATTCGTGCCGGCGGCCGCGGTGGCCGGGATCAGGGGGTCGCGTCTTCGACGGCGATCACGCCCTCGTCAGGACCGTAGCGGCGCCATTCCTTCCGAAGTTCGATTCCGGTACGGGACAGGGAGAAGTCCTCGTAGTGGCGGAACGCGAAGACGGCTTGCTTCATGTGGGTCGTGGGCTCCGATGGGGGCGAACGACGACCGGTTTCGAAAGATACCAGCGGAATCGGTGGTGACTCCGCCTCGATCGACCGATCGCGTGTAGACCACCTCGGGTTCGTCCGCCATGGGTTCGAACCGATCTCAGTGGCGTCAGAGGTGGGAAGCCCGGCGGTGGTTCCTCCAGGCCGCTGGGGAATCTGACAGGTCGCCCACCGGCCCGCCGGGATCATGGTGGTGACCTGGCTGAGGGGTTCTGTACCGAGCCGGGTCTCCTCGGTCATGGAAGACCCGGCGTCGGGGCGACGGCCACACCGCTATGGCCCGCTCGGCCGAATCGCGGCTATGTTCCTCGATCTCCGGCCTCTCACCGGCCGCGGATCTTGCGGCCGTACTCGGTGTCGGGGTGCAGCAGGGCGTCCGCGACGCGGCCTCCGGAGTCCTTGGCGCCACCGCCGAAGTTGAGCGTTCCGGAGGCATTGGCGCTGGCCGCGACACCGTCCCAGTAGCGGGCTTCCCGCTCCCAGCGGACCGGTTCGAGCAACCGCATCAGCTCCTCCCCGGAGATTCGACTTCCGGGGACCGCCCAGCCGGTCGCCTGGTGGGCGGCGATACCGAGCCCGGCGAGGACGGCCGGGGTCGAGACCGCGCCACGAGTCAGGAAGTGCGGGTACAGGACGGTGATCAGCTCGGACAGGAGCGGCAGGAGTTCGCGCTCCGCCTCTACGGCGCCGACCCCGTCGGGCAACTTGTCCTCGTGCACCGTGGTGGAGGACAGAGCGAGTCCGTTGCGTCCATGCAGTGCGGTGATCACGAGTACTCGTAGGGCGGAGAGGGTGACGACCTCCGGGTCGGTCCTGGTCAGCTGCCGCTTGCGGGCCTGGACGAGCTTGGAGAACGAGACGATCTTTCCCTCGTGCTCGACCTTCACGGCGGATGCGACGCTTCGGGCGAGCCGCGTGCCGATGTCGCGCTGGTCCATGGACATGGCCAGGTTCTTCGCGACGGGCACGCCCTCGACGTTGCGGTCGTAGAAGATCTGGCGCGCGTCCTCCACACTGAGCCCGAAGTACAGCTCGAAGGGCATGCGTACGGTGCTGAGCCTCTCGTACGTGACCCCGAAGCGCTCGGGGTCGTCGTACAGTTCGTGCCAGGCGGTGAGCTGGGTCTCGCCGTCGACGGCGATGACGGGAGAACCCGGCAGCACGGTGATCGTGCGAATGCCGCTGCCGGGCACCAACTCGTCGCTGACCGCGCCGGGACGGCCGTCCAACCAGAGGGTCACGGGTGGAGTGGACCAGCCCGCCCCGTACTCGTTGTTGAGGCCGGCGGCGATGTAGGCGGCGTAGGAGGTGACGTTGCGGCCCTTCTGGGTGGACTTCAACATGCGCTGCACCAACGCACGCACCTCGGCGTGGCGACGGATCGTTCCGGAGGCGTACTTCAGGGCTCGCCTGTCCTCTCCGAGCTTGGGGGAGGGAACCAGTTGCAGCAGGGTCGCGAGCCCCATCGTGCCGATGACCGCGTCCGGGCGGAACGGGGTCACGATGAGCTGGATGCCTTCGATGTTCGCGGTCGGCATGGAGACGGTCATGGGTGGAGGTACCTCTCGATCGCAAGGCGCAAAGGCCGGTTGGGCGTACGACTGTGTCGTTTCTCGTGCGGGCGGGGACGGCCGGATGGTCAGGCGACGTCGCCGACGAAGTAGACGGTCTCGCGCACCTCGTCGTCGAAGTCCTCCCAGTCGCTGAGGGTCAGCTCGACCTGGAGGTAGGACTCCTCCTCGGGGAGCGCGCAGCCGTAGCCCGCGGTGGCGGTGCGCCCGTCCATGACGGTGGAGGTGAACCCGGAACCGGTGTCGTCGGTGTACACGTCCTCGGCGGTGCGGCCCTCCTCACCGACCTGGCAGTAGACCGACAGGTAGGTGAGGTCGACGGGGCCGCCGGTGCCGTTGTCGAACTGGATGTCGAAGTACACGTACGGCGTGTTCTCCGGGGAGTCCCACTCGCCGGAGACGCGGCGCTCGATGCCCGCGAGCCGGACGGTGAGGCCGTCGGTGTAGACGTACTCCGAGCCGAACTCCTCCTCGACGCTGGTGGGCGTCTCGTCGGCGGCCTCGTCCTGGACGGCCTCCTCGCCGGCGGCGTCCTCGCTCTCCCGGGTGTGCTCCAGGTCCACGATCTGGCTGTCGTCGGGGGCGCCGGCGCAACCGGTGGCCAGGGCGGCCAGGCCGAGGGACAGGGCGAGGGCGAAGGTGTTCTGAGCGGACTTCACGAGGGGTCTCCTCCATGCGTGGGGTGGCGGCCGGTCGCGAGTGCTACCGGCCCCGCGCCGCCCTGCCTGAGCCGGGGATGCGCGCTGACAGGTCCAGCATGCGATCCCGGGCGTGAAGTAACCACTTTCTGATCTGATAACAGGGGTTATCGAATAAACCTGGAACCAAAGAGACTGCTGGTCCTTCACGCACGCGAGGGGCCGGGGAACCCGTCGCCCGCCTCGACCCACCTGCAAAATGTCGACGATCGACGACATTTTGTATAGGATTGTTTCATGGGGAGCACACGATCCAACGTCACCGCCGCCACCGTCGGCACGGTCATCAGAGACGAACGCAGATCTCAGCGACTCACTCAGGTGCAACTGGCGCGGAGGGCGCGTGTCAGTCGCACTTTCCTCATCGCATTGGAAGAGGGCCATCCGCGTGCGGCTCTTGGTAAGGTCCTCGACGTCTTCGACGCTTTGGGGTTGAACCCGTCCGTCGACGCCGCGCCCAAGCGGGTCCCCGGGCCCGCGGACTCGCGACGTCGCGAGTCCGCGGACAAGGTCCTGGAACGATCCACTCCTACCACGGCGACCGCATCCGATACCGGGGTCGAGCAGACGCTCGCGCTGATCGAGAAGGGTCAACAGCTCGCAGGGCATTTCCCCTCGGACCAGGCCATGGACCGCGCGCGCCGCGTGCTCGAAGGCCACACCACGCTCACCGACGCTCGCGCTGAACTGGCCGCCAAGTACAACCACAGGGACAAGTGAGGGAATCGGCCTTCGACGACAGGTACACCATTCCTCACAGCGGGGGAGTGCTGCGTAACCAACTCGGGCTGAACAGCCATGAGCGGCTCGACGAGGCCATGAACGACTACGCCACGCTGGAATGGGCGGCGATGAGCCTGGAGCCGATGCCACGGAATTTCGACTTCGCCTACCTGGCCTCGATCCACCACAAACTGCTCGGCGACGTCGTCGGTGATGACGTCGTAGGGCATTGGGCTGGACGGATCCGGCGCAACGCCGCGCCGATGGGCGCGCTGAACACCGGGATCGTCTATGCCAGGGAGGAGTACATCCAACCAGGCCTCGACGACGTCTTCGGACAACTGCACCGCCAGAGGTACCTGACCGGACTGGATCGTAAGCAGTTTTTCGGCGAGCTCTCAGAGAGTTGGGGCTACCTGACTCAGATCCATCCCTTCCGGGACGGAAACACCAGGTCCCAGACCGCCTTCGTCGATCGGCTCGCCGTCAACGCCGGGTACCCCATCGACTGGATGAGCATCGATGTCGACGTGTTGAGGGAATTGCGCTTCCGAGCCATCGCCGACTCCACCTCCTTGGCCTCCTACCTGGAACAGCGGGCCATCGACACCCCTGACCCATACCGCCAGGCCACGGCCAGTGCCAGCGCGCTCTCGGTCATCACCGGGATCGAGCAGCCACCATGAGCGAACCGGTACTCCCCGCCGCCGAAACGCGAGGGGCCGGGGAACCCGTCGACCACGGCTCCCCGGCCCCTGTCGCGTCCGCCCCGGTCCCTACCCCTTGGTGGCGGGCGCCCACTCGTTGGCGAAGGTCTCCATCTGCTTGATGACCGAGTCGATCGCCCTCTTCTCCTGGTCGGGCGGGTAGTCGAACTTGGCCAGCAGGCGCTTGACCCGGCCCCGCAGCTTGGCCCGTACCGGCTCACGGGAGAGCCAGTCGGTGCTCAGGTTCTTGCGGATGTCCTTGACCAGGGCGCGGGCGATCTCGGCCAAGGTGTCGTCGCCCATCAGGTCCTTGGCGGTGCCGTGGGAGGCCACCGCGTCGTAGAACGCCAGTTCGGCGTGGCTGAGCGGCGGATCGAATTCCTCACCACGGTTGGCCTCGGCCATGACCTCCTCGGCCAGGGAGAACAGGGCGGCCAGCGCCTCGGCGCTGCTGAGCTGCTCGTGCATGTACCGCAGCATGAGCTTCTCCAATCGTTCGGTGAACCGTTCGCGGCTGATCGCGTTGTGCCTGGTGACCTCGCGCATCTTCTCTTGGACCAGGCGGTGCAACGCCTCGGTGGCCAGGTGCGGGGTCTGCGACTGCTGGAGCTTGAGCAGTTGGGCCTCGTTGAGCCGGGTGATGTCCAGCCGGCCCATGCCCGCCTCGGCGTACAGATCGGTGATCTCTTCGGCGTCCACCGCAGAGGCCGCCAACTGAGACAGGTAGGTGTTGATCTCGGCCGGCAGCGTCTCACCCCGGGCCTCCCGGTTGGCGGCCTCGATCTTGACCACCCAGGCGCGCACCTCCACGAAGAAGGCGATGTCGCGCCGCCAGTGCTCCAGGTCCTCGAAGCGCTCGCTGATCTGCGAGCTCATCGAACACAGCTGGTGGAAGCGCTCCAACCGGGTGGCGCTTTCTCGGAAACGCTCCGACAGGGACTTCTCATCGCTCTCGCCCGGGCGACGCTGGGCCTCGGGGGAGACCAGGTGGTTGGAGACCAGTCGCAGCGCGCGCAGGCGTGCGTCGTCGCCAACGGCGGCCAACAGCCGGCGCCAATCGATCCCCGAGAGCAGGCCACAGATGGTGTCGTACTCGTTGCGGACCTCGCTGATGGCCCGGTCGATGCCCCGGCCCAGGGTCTTGTCCCGCTGGTCACGGGGCGAGTACTCGGCCAGCGCCTTCTGGAGGTTCTCGCTCAGCGGGGCGTAGCCCACGAGCAGCCCGTCCTGCTTGTTGCGAAAACGTCGGTTGACCCGCGCCAGGGCCTGCATCAGTCCGGCGCCACGCATGGACCGGTCCATGTACATGGTGTGGATCGGCGGCGCGTCGTAGCCGGTCAACAGCATGTCGTTCACGATGAGCAGCTGAAGCTCGTCGTCGGGGTCCTTCGCGCGGGCCTGGACGATCTTGTGCCCGGAGGGGCGCAGGGCGTGCGCCTTGAGTTCGGCCGGGTCGGAGGGATCACTGGAGAAGACCACCTTCATCACGCCCGTGTCGGGGCCCTCGCCCACCCACTCCGGGCGCAGCTTCGCCAGGGCGTCGAAGACCCGCACGCACACCTCGCGGGTGGCGCACACCAGCATGGCCTTTCCGGGGCCACCGATGTCGGGACGGATACGCTGGGAACGCTCCTCCCAGTGGTCGACCAGATCCTGGGCGAGCTTGGCCACCCTGTCCGGGGCGCCGTAGATGTTGGTCATCCTCAGCGCCGCCTTGAGCGCCTTGCGGCGTTCGGCGTCGTCCATGGTGGCGGTGATCGTGTCGGCCCGGGCGTCGATGTCGGCCGGGTCCACCCCCTCGGGCAGTGAGATCTCGATCAGCCGGGGCTCGTGGTAGACGCGGACGGTCGCCCCGTCCTCCACCGCCCGGCGCAGGTCGTAGACGTCGATGTAGTCCTGACCGGCGCCGAACACCTCGCGGGTGTTGGCCTCGGCCTTGGAGATCGGGGTTCCGGTGAAGGCGAGCAGGGTGGCGTGGGGCAGTGCGTCGCGCAGGTGGCGGGCGTAGCCGTCGAGGCTGTCGTAGTGGCTGCGGTGGGCCTCGTCGACGATGACCAGGATGTTGCGCCTGTCGGACAGCAGTGGATGGTCGGCCCCCGATTCGCGTTCGGCCTTGGTGAGGCCGAACTTCTGGAGGGTGGTGAAGACGATCCCGCCGGTGGTGGTGTTGGTCAGCACGTCCCGAAGCTCCTGGCGGCTGTCGGCCTGGACCGGGTCGGTACCCAGCAGGTCACGGCTGGCCTGGAAGGTGCTCAGGAGTTGGTCGTCCAGGTCGTTGCGGTCGGTGACCACCAGGACGGTGGGGTTGTTCAGCGCGGGTTCACGGGCCACCAACCCGCTCAGGCACACCATTTCCTCAGACTTGCCCGAGCCTTGCGTGTGCCAGACCACGCCGGCCTGCCCGTTGGTGCGCGAGGCCTCCACCACGGCGGCCAGGGCCTTGGTGACGGCGAAGTACTGGTGGGCCTTGGCCACGCGCTTGCCGTGCGAGCCACCGGAGCCGGTGAAGTTGACGAAGTTGCGTGCCAGGTCCAGGAATCGGGGCTGCTCGAAGAGTCCGCGCAGAGCCAGGGCGAGGGCGTCGGGAGCGTCGGCGTCCTCGTACTCGAAGTCGGGACCGCCGGCCGGGTTGCCCTGGCCGTCCACGTTCCAGGGCGCGAAGTGCTCGAAGGGCGTGAAGGGGGTGCCGTACTTGGCGGTGACCCCATCCGAGACCAGACAGAGGACGTTGTAGCGGAACGCCTTGGGGAACTCCTCGGCGTAGGTGCCCAACTGGGCGTGGGCTCCGGCGAGGGTGGTTCGCGGGTCGGAGGCGTTCTTGAGCTCGACGATGGCCAGGGGAAGACCGTTGACGTAGAGGACGACGTCGAAGCGGCGTTCGTGGTCGTCGTCCAACAGGCGCACCTGGTTGATGGCCCGGAAGGTGTTGGCGGTCGGGTTCTGGAAGTCGATGAGCCGGACCGTGGGGGAGTGCTCGGCCCCGAACTCGTCGGTGTGGGTCAGGCGGATTCCGGAAGTGAGGTAGCCGTGCGCCAGCCGGTTCTCCGGAAGCGCTTCCCGGGACTGGGGGGTGGTGGCGATGGTCATCACCCGCTCCACGGCGGAGGGGGGAAGGTCGGGGTTGAGCCGTTCGATCGCGTCGCGAAGGTCGTGGTGGAAGAGGAGGTCGTCCCAGACCCGGCGCTGGTTGTCGGGGGAGGGAGTGAACTCCTTACCGGAACCGGTCGACCACGCGAGTTCGCCGAGTTCTTCGAGGGCGTACTGCTCCCAATCGGCCTCCGTCATCCGCTCGGAGGCGCTGGAGGAGAGGGGAGCGGTGGAGTCTGTGGGGGTGGAATCGCCGGATCTGGGGGGTGTCATACGTTGTCCTCCACGATTTTCTCAGCGTCCTTGACGCGAAGCTTTCCGGACATCAGTTGAGGAAGAAGGGTGTCGCGTAGTTCCGCGAGGGTGCGGGATTCAGATGCAGCGTTACGAGCGCTTTCGTGTAGAGGTTTCACTCTTGAAGAGAAACGTTGGAGAACCTCAGGCTCAGGCATGCGAACAGGCATAGCCTTAAAATTCTTACGGCTGAGTTCTAGAAAGGTTGATCCGTTCGCCAGGCTCAACATTTCGTCGACACGAGAGCGCATTTCGTGAAAAAGCCACCATCGAAGGTCATCAGTGGGAGGAATGACCACGATGAACCCTTGGTTTACGGCAGCTGGAATCTGCGGGAGGGCAAAGGCCCCGATTGTGGCCCTGGAAGTCATGAATATTGACTGTGCAGGGTAGATTTCTGAGGCGCAGTTTTCCAAGCCGAGTGGGGTGATGGTCCTTCCTGTCTTGAACAAGTAAGGTGATTCTAGAGCAGTGATGTCTTTAGGGGTTGCCCAGGCGACGTCTCCTCCCCAGTAGTTATCTTCCTTCGTCTTTGGTGTCCCGCCTCCTGCTACACGGGCAACGGAGCCGAAGGTGTCTTCTCCAAGGCTGACCCCCAATGCCTCAGACTCGAACACGGAATTTGCTAAAGTGAGTGCTGTATTTGTAATGCTCTCGTTGACTGCGATCTTGTCGTCCAGTGCGCCGAGTGCGGATACGATCGCGTCTTGTTCTGGGCGCTCAGGGATGCATACATGGAAGGCTTTCGCCTCAGGGAAATATACGGTCTGATGAGTGGTTCCGTGAGCGAAACGTCGAATGGCCTCCTGCTCGGACATGAGGATGTAGTGTAGGTACTTTGCTGAGAGCTGGGCGCCGCATACCCAGTTAATGAAATCCTGACTAGTAGCCATGGGAATTCCCATGGTGATCACATAGCCGACGGACGCGGTGCGGGACAAACAGACCGTGCCTGCGGGGAGAAGCCTCGCTGAGGAATTATTGAGACCTTCCTCGGAAATCCACTGCTTGGTAGAGGTGATGACGCGCCCATGGTTTTCTGTGGCGTCTCGGATGCCGATCCATGGGATTTCTCCGTTCCAGTATTCGTCCTTTTTCCGGCTGGGGGTGTGGCCGCTTTCCAGGCGGGCTACGTCAGAGAGGCGGGTCCAAGAGAACCCTTCAGGCGTGGGGGTTTCGGGGTCACCGACACTCAGTGCCCAACGTCCTGGAATGACCCCGCTGGTGGCGACTCGGCCCCCTGTCTTGGTGTTGCTCCTAGCCACTGATCCTCCCGAGCTGTTCACGGACGACGCCCTCCAGGCGCTTGGACTCGTCGAAGTGCTCGTAGAGCTCCTTCGTCAGGCGGGCGATCTTCTCGTCCAGCGGTTCGGCATCCGGGTCCTCTTCGACCTCGGCCGCTCCCACGTACCGCCCCGGGGTGAGCACGTAGTCGTGCTTGGCGATTTCCTGGAGCTTGGCCGAGTAGGCGAACCCGGGAACGTCCTCGTATTCCAGGTTCTTCTTCTTGGCCGAACCGGTGCCGCGCCAGGCGTGGAAGGTGTCGGCGATCTTCTCCAGGTCCTCGGCGGAGAACACCCGCTCGGTGCGGTTGATCATCTCGCCCATCTCGCGGGCGTCGATGAACAGCACCTCACCGCGCCGATCGTTGCGCGTCTCGGCGTCCCGTGCGCCCTTGTCCCTGGTCAGGAACCACAGACACGCCGGGATCGCGGTGGTGCGGAACAGGTTCCCGGGCAGCGCCACCATGCACGCCACCAGGTCGGTGTCCAGGATCGCCTTACGGATCTCGCCCTCTCCCGAGGACTGCGACGACATCGACCCATTGGCCAGAACCACGCCTGCCATGCCCCGGTCGCCCAGCTTGGAGATGATGTGCTGCAACCAGGCGTAGTTGGCGTTACCGGCCGGTGGAACACCGAACTTCCAGCGATTGTCGTCCGTGCGCCGCTCCCACGGGTGCAGGTTGAACGGTGGGTTGGCCATCACGTAGTCGGCCTTGAGGTCGGGCAGTTTGTCGTCGGAGAACGTGTCCGCCCACCGCTTTCCCACGCCCTCGGGGTCCATGCCGTGGATGGCCAGGTTCATCTTGGCCAGACGCCAGGTGCGCTCGTTGGCCTCCTGGCCATAAACGGCCAGGGCGTGCGTGGTGTCGTGTCCCTTGCGCGACTCGACGAACTTCTGCGCCTGCACGAACATGCCACCCGAACCACAGCACGGGTCGTACACCCGGCCTTCGTACGGCTCCATGATCTCCACCAGCAGTTCCACCACGCTCTTGGGCGTGTAGAACTCACCGGCCCGCTTGCCCTCGGCTCGCGCGAACTGCTCCAGGAAGTACTCGTAGGTCTCCCCGAGCACGTCCTGTGCGGTCTTCTCCTCGCTACCGGCGAACCGGGCGTCGCTGATGAGGTCCACGAGCCCCTTCAACCGCTTCTGGTCGACGTTGTCGCGGTTGAAGATCTGCGGCAGAACGCCCGTGAGCGGCTGGTTCTGCGCCATGATCGCGCCCATCGCGTCGTCGATGAGCTTGCCCACGCCCTCCGCGCTGCTGGCGGCGTTGTCGGCGATGTAGGTCCACCGGGCCTGGGCCGGCACCCAGAAGACGTTCTCCTCGCTGTAGGAATCCTGGTCCTCCAGGAAGGCGTCTCGCCGGTGCTCGGGGATGCCGTCCTCTTCGAGTTCCTCGGCGATCTCCCGACGCCGCTCGGCGAAGGCGTCCGAGACGTACTTGAGGAAGACCAGCCCCAGCACGAACTCCTTGTACTGGGCGGCGTCCATCGATCCGCGCAGCTGGTCGGCGGCCTTCCACAGGATGGCCCGGATCTGTTCGGGCGTGGAGGCGGTGAACAACTCGCCTTGCTGGGTGTCGGCGCGTTTGCGTGGCGGCATGTGCGATCCGTTCCTTTCGGGACGTGGGGGTGCTGTTCGTAGATCCACCACCCCTTGAGGGGAGGGTGGAGCCATGACAGCGGGGATCTGTGGGAAAGTCTGTCAGTCGCCGGAGACGGTCAAGGTCCCGTCGGTGAATCCGGCGGCGCTCAACCGCCGGATGGTGTCGAGTTCGGCGTATTGCGCGTCCAACAGGGCTCGGCGCCGGTCGGCTTCGGCGAGGAACTCATCCAACCGGGCCACCTCCTGCGGGTGCAGATCGGGCAGGACCACCTCTCCCACGCCTCGCGTGGCGCGCACGGCCCCCGCCGGTCGGCGCACGGAGGACGCCCCGTCCACCAGCAGGGCCAACACCCGGGGACTGAGCGGTCGGCGCGCGTCCGGGTTCACCCGGAGCACACGGGCGGGGAAGGCCACCAGGGACGCCCCCTCGTGGTCGACCAGCACCCCGAACTCCGGGCTGGAGGTGTACACCACGTCCCCGGGTTCGGTCAGTGCCACGTACGGGTACACCGCCGCCAGCACCAGCCGGTCGATCCTGCGGCCACCGCGCGGAGCCCCACCGAGCACCTCATCCGGTCCGAGCACGTCCACCTGGCCGGCGGGGTCGATGTGTTCGTCGGCGATCCGGTGCCCCTTGACGCCGGAGACCCGGCCCTGCTGGATGAGGGTGCCGATGGTGACCCGTCTCGGCGCCGGGCCGATACGACGTTCCAGTGCGCCCCGAAGCGGGCCGCTCACCTCGACGTGAACCCGGGCTCGCCTCTCGGCCTCGGACAGTCGCGCCTCGGCCTCGGCGATGAGGGCCGGCCGGTCGTGCGCCATGCGGGACCTGATCCGTGACGCGGGTGGGCCGGGGGGCAGCAGCGCCTCACCGAACCGTTTCTCCAGGTCCTGGATGGGCACCGCCAGCCCGTGGCGAGGATCGTGTCCGCCCAGATGGTGGCCCTCGGCCCGCCAGAGCAGGATGTCCTCGGCCAGAGTGTTCCGGACCCCCTCATCCAGTGTTCGGTCACTGATGTCGCTGATCAGCACTCGACCGCGCGCGGCGGGTACCGGGTCCCGGCGCAGGGTCCACAGCGCGCTCCCGTACCCGGGACGGGAGGGGTCGACGCCGCCGGGCAGGGCGGTCACCGATTCCACCAGATTGCCGCGCAACAGACGGGAGCGGATCTGTGCTTCCTCCGTGTCCAGTTCTCCCACCAGCGCGTCGGTCGGACCGATGATCACCGCTGTGCGCCCGGGCCGAAGAAGAACGCTGATCGCCTCGATCTCCTCAAGGAACCAGGCGCGAGAGCGGCCCTCCCCGGCCTGGTACGGCAGGAGGGTGACCAGCAGGTCGAGGTCGGCCATCCCTTCTTCCAATTCGGTGCCGGTCTGCACGTCCAGGTCGAACTCGGCCACCCCCGCCAACACCAGGCGACGGCGGACCAACCGGGCCAGGTCGGTGCGCCTCTCGGCGGCCAGTACGACGCTGTCGGAGGGGTCATCGAGGGTGGCCACGACGTCGTGGAGCAGGTCCCCGCACAGGGCGTAGGGATCGGCGACGGTGAGGGTGCCGTCGTCGCGAGCATGCCCGAGGGGATCGGCGATCCGCAGGATGAGCCGGCGCAGTTCGGGGGAGAGCGAACCGGTGTCCGATCCGGTGAGGCCGAGTCGGTGACGGTGCGACATGAGGTGTTCGTGGGCGCCGGCGGGGGTGTAGGCGGCCTCGATCAGTTCTTCGGCCAGGGGCGCCAAACGGAGGGTGAGCGTCGGGTCCTCCTTCAGTTCTCGAAGAAAGAACTCGTCTTCGGAGTCCATGCGCTGCACCCGGGCCAGTAGTGCGTCCTCCGTCATGTCGGAGGGAAAGCCGTCGTTCATGTGGTGCAGACAAAGCAGAGCGCCGAGCACCACGACCAGGCGTCGGCCCCCGATCTCCTCCGCGAGGCGGACCAGGCCGTGCGCGGCCAGTTCCGGGGCGAGGTCCTCGATGGGGGTGTTGCCGAGCCCGTGGGTGGTGAGCCAGCCGGTGACCTCGCGGCCGTCGAACCAGCTGCGGTTGCCCTCCTCGGTCTCGGGTGAGGGGAAATCGGCGTAGCGACGCCGCCAGTTGGAGACGACCGGGCGTTGGACTCGGGCGAGGACCGCGATGTCCGAGAGGGACAGATGCGGGGAGGGCGACGGCATGGGAGGGGTTCCTCGCTCTCTGCTGGGGTGTGCGGTGTGAGGCCACTCTAGGGCAAGATCTGGATCTTCATCATGATCTCTCTGATAACCCGGGTTATCAGTATCTGGACTTCTTGATTCATGGATTCACGGCTACCGTTCTTCCAACACCACGGACGGACGGTGCTCCAGCGGCACCGCAGAAAGAAGCCGAAGGAAGAGGAACCCCCCATGAGTCGACAGCACATGCGCCCCGGTCGTAGCACCACCCGCCCGCCGCGCCGGCCTCGCCCGCGTAGCTGCGGCAAGCGCTGGTTCAAGGATCGGATCAGCGCCGAGCTCGCCCTCGCGGCCATCCACCACCACGGCGATGATCGGTCGGAGAAGTTGCCCCGCCGGACGTACGAGTGTCCGACCTGCAAGGGCTGGCACCTGACCTCGAAGAGCCCGCGGCCCTACTCGGTTCGGATGGCAGAGCGGGAGGGGGAGCGGCCGCGCGTTCCCGGGCCTCGCCGGCCGGAGCGTTCGCGATCGGAGGGTTCGGAGCGGCAGCGGAACCTGCGGACCGGGCAGGCGATGCGGGCGAGCCGGGTCGTTCAGGGCCTGGAACCGTGGGTGGTCGCCCACGTGGAGACCTGCCTGGCCGAGCAGGGGCAGGGGCCGACCTGGCGCGAGCTGGAGGCGGTGTTCGGCTGGGACCGGTGGGAGGGTGCGCTCGTCATTCGGTACCTGGTGGATGAGGGATGGCTGCGGGAGGAAGAGGGAAGCCCGTGCCTGCTGCCGGGGGAGGGTGCCGGGTGGTGACTGGCACGGATGTACCGACTTCCGTCGATCCGTCTTCGTTTCGCCTGGTGGATTTCGAAGATTGACCGAATGGTTTCCCGAACCGGGTTCACGATTGGAATGCGCTGTGCGATGATCGCACACATGGCACAGGAATTGAGCTGGGAGCTGATCGGGGAACGGGTCAGACTGAGCCGGATCTCCGCTGGACTCTCACAGGGGAGCATGGCTGACCGGGTCGGCCTGGAACGCAGTATGGTCTCCAAGCTCGAACGCGGAAAACGCCACATCGACGCGGTCGAGCTCACCAGGATCGCCCGGGAACTCGACTACCCGCTCTCGCACTTTCTCAGCTCGCCTCCGGCCGTCGTCTCCAAGCGCACACCCGCCTCCGACATAGGGGAGGAGGAGCTGGACAAGAGCGATTACCGCACCAAGGCCCTCCTCGCGGACTGGTTGCGGGACGTGCGACAGCTCGTTGACGAAGGGGTGCTCCAGGCACGACCCCTGCTGCGCTTCCCCGATTCGGCGAAGAACGGCGACGATGCCAGGGACGCGGCCCTGTGGCTGCGTGATCGGTTGGACCGTGGCACCGAACCGCTCGACTCCCTTGCCGAAGAATGTGAGAGGGCGGGACAGTACGTCGCCGTGGTGCCTCTGCCCGAAGGGGCCGATGGGGCTTCCCTGGTGGACGGCGACGTGGCCGTGGCCGTGGTCAACGCACACTTGCAACCCGGGCGACGGCGCAGCACGGCCGCTCACGAACTGGGGCACCTGGTCCTGGGGGACGAGTTCTCCAATGATGCGGGGGGAGGGGTGCACGCCTCCCGTCAAGACAGGGAGAAGGTGGTGGACGCCTTCGCCGCCGAGTTCCTCCTGCCCAGGGTGAAGGCACGACAGGCGGTGGTGCGCCGAAACCAGGAGGAAGTACGCCACAACCTCATCAGGCTGTCGGCGACGTATCGGGTCTCCTGGAGCCTGACCGTTCGGCAGGCCATGTCCGAGGGCAACGGGAAAACCGGGTTCTGGCAGGAGATGAAGGACCGCGCTCCTACGGCGGCCGAGTTCAAGGACGCCCTGGGGTGGAAACCCCAGCCCGACCTGTCCTCGATCAGGGTTCCGCCCGCGTATGCCTCCGCGGTGATGAGGGCGCTGGATGACGATCTGATCGGCACCGCCCGCGCGGTGGAGATGATGCGCGGACAGGTGACCCCCGACGAGTTCGACGAGGAATAGCGGTTTGGATGCTTCTCCCCGGAAGCTGTTGATCGACACATCGCCCTTGCTGTATGCCGCCCGACTCGATCGGCTCGACGTACTGGGAAGCGTGCTGGAGGACTATGAGTGTCTGACCACCCGCGCGATCATCGAAGAGGTGGGGCGTAACGACGCGGACGGCGAGGCCGCGAAGCGGATCACGTCTGCCGGATGGCTGGGCAGGGCGGAGACCGGTTCGCTGGCCTACCTGGGTGCGTTCGTCGGATGGGCCCAGCGGTTGGGAATGACAACGGACCACAACATCGGTGAGACCGAGCTGTGCACCTACGTAGATCTGTACGGAGGCACGGTCTACATGGACGATCGGCAGGCCCGCAAGGTAGCCAAGCGCCATGGCCTCGGGGTGCGGGGGACGGCCGGCCTGGTTGCGGACGCCTGCTGTCAGGGAGCATGGACCGTGAACGCCGCCTCTTCGTTCCTGGACGACCTTCGCGACGCTGGCCTGTATCTTCCCTTCGACCCGGGAGGTTTTGCGGGGTGGGCGCAGAGCGAGGGCTTGCTCCCATAAGAGCCCGGCCGTGCCCTGGATGGTGCACGGCCAGGCTCTTCGCTGGGTCTGGCTGTTGAAGGTCTGGGAGGCTGAGAGTCAGCGGGTGAGAGCGGCGGAGAGGAAGCCGGTCCACTCGGGGGCGGGGAAGGGGAGGTGTCCGGCGGTGGGGTGCTTGGAGTCGCGGATGGCCGCGCCACAGGGGAGTTCGGCCACCTCGACGCAGTCCTGGTCTTGACCGCTGTAGGTGCTCTTTCGGAAGCCGGGGACCTGAGCTACTTCGACGCAGTTCTGATTCTGGGCGCTGTAGCTGCTCTTCTGAAACTTGAGGATCATGTTTTCCCACTCTCTAGGGACGATCGGAGACTGGCGATGAACTGCATGGAGATGGTCACCGACAACGCAGCGCCTTGTACGTTGCTGAATGTCAGGTTATAGCGCTCGATGTCGCTAGGCTGCTCCAGGTACAAGTCGTCTGAAGGTGTACCGACGTAGACGATGGGGGAATCCCTGGTCTCAGGGAACTCCATGATGGTGAAGGCTCCAGCCATCCCCAGGTGAGCGCCACTCGAAAACGGTAGAACCTGGATATCGATGTTGTGCCGCAGCGCCAAGTTCGCAAGGTACTCCAGCTGGTCGGCCATGGTTTCTGAAGTTCCTACGCTTCTACGTAGTGCACCTTCGTCGATGACCGCTGTCACATGAGGTGCCTTGACCCGTGACAGGATTTGCTGTCGTGCGAGTCGTGCTTCCACTTTGCGATTGATGCCTGGATCGTCTATCGCGCGCCCACCCCGGAAGATCTCTGATGCGTAGTCCGGAGTTTGAAACAGTCCAGGAATGACCTGTGCCTCATAGGTCCGTAGGGCAGACGCTTCAGCTTCGAAATCAGGCAGGGCGCGCTCGCTGAACACGTCCTTGTACCTGGACCACCAGCCCTTTTCCTTGGACTCCCGTGAAAGCTGCTGGAGGGCCTCCCTCGATTCTTGCTCGATCTCGTACAGGTCAGCCAGAGCATCAAGGTCGCGAGCGCGTGTGCGTCGGGCTTCTGCGGTCTCGATCTTGCCGACGGTCGCACGAGGCACGCCGGATTTCTTGGCGGCCTCATCGAGGGTGTAACCGTGCTCTTCACGGAGACGCCGTAGCTCGAAGCCGAGGCGCCTGCGACGGATGGTGGGGCTGTAGGGCCGTTGCATGGGATCAGCCTAGCAAAAATATATCGCGAATCTCAGAGCACTGATTGACAACTGAGAATCGCGGTTTCAGTATGGGGGTGTGGTCAGTGACCGGTGGATCACTCAGGGTTCATCTGTCCAGGCTATGCCTTGCCCGTTCCGCGCATCACGGCCTCCGTGAGACTCCTCCAACGGGCATCCGGCAACGATCCCCCGCCTCATGTGTCCAGCCATGCCAAGGAGTGTGTTCGTCGTGCCCGAAACCGCCTTCGCGCCCGCCACCGTGCCCGTCCCGGTGCAGGGTGAGGCCACCGTGCCGTTGGCCAGCTTCATCCGGCCCTTCCAGCGCCACTACTTCTCCGGCCTTCCCGAGCGGCCCAACTACCGGGCCCGCAGCTACGACTTCGCCGGCCTCCCGGCCCTGATGCCGCTGGTCCGGGCCTTCCTGGACACCTGCGCGGCCACCGAAACGAACGACTACCGGTACCTGTTCACCCTGCTGGGCAGCGAACTCGCCAACAACGCGCTCCGCCACAGCCTCTCCGGCCTCCCTGGTGGCAACTACACCCTGCGGGTACGCCGCGACAGGGAAGGGCTCCGCCTGGCCTGCCGCGACCGAGGGGGCCTGCGCACCCGCAACACCCGCCTGATCCCGGCCCCCGACGGGCTGAACCTGGGAGCCGAATCCGGGCGCGGATTGGCCATGGTCGACGCCTTGGCCACCACCTGGGGCGACAACGGCAACGCCGAGTACCGCACCGTCTGGCTGTACCTGGCCTACGACCTGACCGGCAGTGGCTGGCACAGCCACAACTAACGACATGTCCCGGACATGAGACGGGCCCAGGAGAGCGCGCCAACGCTCTTCCGGGCCCTGAACCCCCGAACAACCAAACCAGTTCATTTGTCAGGAAAACGAGGATCTGATGAACCACCCTATCCCCGCGCCGCGACGCCCCGTGGACACTCGCTCCACCCACGCTACCGAGACCATCCATCCGGTTGGCACGGTCTTCACCCCCGTCCCTCGACGCTTGGCCCCCGCCACTGGCCCGGCCTGTGCTTCCTGCGTCCACCGCACCTGCCGCACCCAGCGCGCCGGCACCTTGCCCCGCCTGGGTGGCCACCGCGCCGAGTTCGCGTTGGAGCATCAGCAGGCCGCCGCGCTCCAGGCCCGCCATCGGCACTTGCTCATTTGGTGGGGCGAGGCCACGCAATCCTTCTGGGTGGCCTCCGCGACCGGCATGTACGAGGCGAAGACCTACGACGATCTGCTCGCCCACCTGTGGGCCCAGTCCCAGAGCCGGCTACTGCCCCGGGAATGGCACTTCCAACACTGATCCGCTTCGGAACCGTCGTCTGTGCCCCGGCCCCGCCCGCACCAAGGCGGGCGCCGGGGCGGAGCGCGCCGAAATCCGGGCAGCACGAAACCGGCGCCAGATCCAGATCCCCCAATACGTCGAGAAGACCACATCCGGCCCGACTCGCGCCAACCCTGACCGGCCGGCCTGTGGACGACCACCGGCCGGCTTAGGTCTGGAACCCGAACAGGCTGCGTATCCCGACCCTGTACCGATCACCCGTCAAGCCGGGTCCACGATCACCGATGAGCCGGGGAAGTCCTCCCGGAGCGCGTCCATGACCACCTCACCGCAGCGTCGGCCCCGCCAGACCCCCGCACTTCGCATGGTGCCCACTTCCCGGAACCCGGCCTTGGCGTAGGCGTTGCGTCCGGCGGTGTTGGGCTCCAGGACCTTGAGCCAGACCATCTCCAACCCGATGACGTGGAAGGCGTAGTCCAACGTCAACCGAGTGGCGCTGGTGCCCACACCCTGGCCCCTGGCCTCGGGTGCGACGACAAGGATGAACTCGGCGGTGCGCACCTGATGATCGATGAGCAGGCTCGCCAGTCCGCATGGCACCGGCTCATTCCCACGCACGTCGTAGATGGTGAATCGCGCCTGGTCGGGGGCTCCGCGTAGTTGGTGCTCCAATCCCTCGGCCCTGGACTCGGCGCTCTCGGGCACCTGGCGTCCGTACCCGAGCACCGCGCCGGGATCGCTCTCCCAACGCCAGTACTCGCGAGCAAGGTCGGCACGCAACGCGCCCAAGGCGATGCCGTCGGACTGGGCCCACAGGACCGGTGCGGCGATGTCACTCATCAGACTCCTCGAAGGGTGTGTAGTCGGTGATGTCGTCGGACTCGGCGACCGGACGGCCGCCGACCTCCACCCAGGCGTGCAACCGCACCGGGTCGGTGGCCACCCCGTGCCGAAAGGAGGACCGGTGACCCGACCAACGAAGTGCGATGACGGTCGCCGTAGCCTCCTCCCAACATGCCACGCGCCAGGGCAGCAGACGGCCCACTTTCCGCACCGCGTATGCCGCCTTCACCGCTGAGCCATGATCGGTGGCACCCGCACTCGCGCGCCGCACCAAACGACGGGTTCGGGCGAAGACATTTCCATGCTTTCTCAGGGAACCGATCAACACCACGAAAAGCGCGAGGGCTCCCCAGAGGTACCAGGGCAGGGAGACCCGGGGGATCGGTGCGAGCGCGGCGGGGCTGTCCCGAGTTCCCCAGCTGGGTGTGGAGGGCACTCCTCGCCTCACTGTGTCCCAGCCACGAGGCCCATACTCCCGACCGAGGATGCCGGAGTCCATCAACGCTGTAAGAACCCTCTTCCGCTCGGGTGTGGACTCAAACACCGAGATCTCGCCTTGGGCCGCGGACAAGTCGGAGACGGCCCGCGCGGCTTCTTCGACAAGGATCCGCACCGTTCCCTTCTCCTCGTCCAATACGACGCATGTCGACGGAAAGCAGACCAAGCGCAGGTGTGGAGCGAGGGAAAACCGTTCTGGAAGGGTCATCCGACCGCCTCCTGTTCAGCCGGGATCCGTGACCACGCGGGCGAAGGGTTCGCTTCGACCGCGCGGGCCCACACCTCGGCGGAGACCACCGGCTCCAGCAACCCCCACGGCGTGTCCTTTCCCGAGGCCGCCGCACACAACTCCCGGTCCAGCACCGCTAGATCGATCAGACCGTGACCCGCCAACCAACCCTCGACCAGAAGGTCTCTCACCTGTGGCAGGTGCGCACGCGATCCCAGATGGTGATCGGCGTCCGTCCCACCCTTGGTACGCCGCTGAGCGACCGTCATGGGCAGAAGGTCTCGCATGGCCCGCGTCAACTGCGGCTTGTAGCTCCAAGGCGACCCTCGATCTCCGACACGGAACGACAAGGCGGCCTCCACTACGGACCGGTCCAGGAATGGGGCCTCCAAACGGACCCCGTGGAACGCGGCGAACTGAGTGTCGGAGTGGGCGGTACGCCCGATGCCCTGTAACGCGAACAGTTCGGCGTCCCGACCCAACATGTCCAGGACACGGGGGGAGGGGATGGCCAGGGCCATATCGCGCGCTTTCGGGGTCAGTCGTTCCGAGCAAGGTGCAGATCCGGCCTGAAACAGGCGAGGCAGTAGACGAAGCGTGCTTTTCCGGTCGAGCTTGGCCCATCCGTGCAGGTCCCTCAGAGCACGGAACAAACGGCCGCGTCCCGCCAACCTGAGCGTGAGTTCGGGTGACTGCATCAGCAAGGCGTCACCTCCGTCTCCGGTCAGGTGGAGTGTGCTCCCGGCCGCATGGATTCGTTTGTAGGCGAACATGTGCCGGGCGCCGGTGATGGTGCTCGGGGCCGGTTCGTCGGTCGGGGGCACCCGGCCCAGGCCGCTGTAGGGGAGTTCCGCTTCGGTCAGGGGCACCAGTGTGTGCTTCATACCGGACCGGTCGCGTGCGGCTTCGCGTGCGTAATCCAGATCGCCACCATGGTCCCTCGAAGCCGGGTGCACCGTCCACGCGGTCAGGGAACGTGGCTCCGTGGTCCGTCGCTCGGCGAGAAGACACAGCGTGGTCGAGTCCAGACCCCCGCTCAGGTCACAGGACAGGTGTTCGGCCTGAGCGGATCGTACCGCGACGGCTTCCTCCAAAGCGGTTCTGAATACCTGTGAGGCCTGAGCGAGTGGCGTGCTCGGAGGAGAAACCCACCAGCGACCGAGCTCGACCCGCATTCCCTTGCGGACTTCCAAGTAGTGGCCCGGAGGGACGGTGCGCACCCCCAGGAAGGCGCTTCGTTCTCTTCCGTACGCTCCCATGGGGTTCACGAGCAGGCCCGACACCCATGCCGGATCCACACCGGTACCGGTCAAACCCGACAAGGCCCGGCTGGAGGACGCCCAGACCACGGAGCCCTCCACCTCAGAGAAATGGAGGGGGAGCGCGTGCGCGGGGTCCGCGAAGACGGTCATCCCTTCTGGGTCGATGACCATGACCGTGTAGGTACCCGGCCACGGCGGCGGTCCGGAACGCCGGTCTCCTGACAGCCACATCGACAATTGGTCGGTGGAGACCGCGTGGCTGCCAAGGACCGCCCCACTGAGTAGGCCGACCTTGGCCACGGTCACGGCGTACCCGGCACCCGGGCCCACCGTCCACAGCTCTCCACAGGGCAGTTCGTGGACCCATGAGGGGGAAATCGGCCGAACAGAGGGGGTGCCGGTGGCCCTGCTCACCCCGCCGAACCATTCCATGTCTCTCCCGTTCTTTGGAGGTGTACGACCACCGGCCCGCAGACGCCTACTGGTACTTGTAGCGCTTGTCCTCGCTGCCGCTCCGGCTGCTCGTCCCCTCGGTTAGGTCCACGGCATCACCGAGTTCGACGACGACGGGGGCGACGGTCACCGACTCGGATTCCTCAACGGGAGAAGTGTCGAACCGCATGGCTGCGTACTCCTTTGCTTATGAGCTCTTGTGGAGTAGCCAGTCTGTGCGTGACAAGAGGGACGTCACTACCGCACGAAGGACGCCTCGAAGGACGTCCTGGTGCGGTAGAAACGTCCCATGCCCCCCAACGAACGACTGCGTGTTCTCCTGGAGAAGTCCGGACACACGGCGGAGACCCTCGCCGCTCACGTGGGTACCGACCCCAAGACCGTGGCCCGCTGGGTCCGCACCGGCCGAGTGCCCCACCGCCGCAACGCCCACGCCGTGGCCCGGGCCCTGGATGCGGACGTCCGTGAACTCTGGCCCTCTTTGGAACGGCGAGACGAAACAAAGGCGGGCCAGGAAGACGATCTGGTGGCCGTGTATCGACAACGGTCCGAGGTGCCGATCGAGCAGTGGCGTTCCATGTTCGAAGCCACCGAAAGGTCGATCGACATCCTGGTCTACGCCGCCCTGTTCCTCCACGAACAGATCCCCGATTGGAAGGATCTACTCAGGGGCAAGGCCGAAAGGGGCGTCGCCGTGCGTGTACTCATCGGAGACCCTGGCTGTGAGGCCGTGCGTGCGCGTGGAGAAGAGGAGAACTTCGGCTATGGCATCCAGTCTCGATGCCATCTGGCCGCAATGCATTACCGGCCATTGACGAAGGCTGCGGGAATCTCGGTGAGAGTTCACTCCACGACGCTGTACAACTCGCTCTACCGAGCCGATGACCACATGTACGTCAACACGCACCTGTACGGGGTCAACGCCTATGGCAACCCACTGCTGCGGTTGAAGCGCTCGGCCCCCAGGGGGCTGTTCGACGCCTATACCGCCAGTATGGACGCCGTGTGGAAAACGGCCAGACCACTTGAGGAGTGCATCAGCGCATGAGCCGGACCGAGTACTACGACGATCCGAACGCGCCCGTCCCCAACAGTCTGGTGGTCGCGGCCAGCGCGGCCGTCGTCGATGACAAGGGACGTTTGCTGTTGCAGCGCAGGGTGGACAACGGCCTGTGGGCGATGCCGGGCGGGGCGATGGAGATGACCGAGAGTCTTCCCGAGACCGCTGTCCGGGAGGTGCGCGAGGAGACCGGTTACGAGGTCGAGGTGATCGGGTTGGTCGGCACCTACACCGATGCCCGGCACATCATCGCCTACAGCGACGGGGAAGTACGTCGCCAGTTCAACGTGTGCTTCCGCGCTCGCCTTGTCGGCGGGGTGCCCGCGGTCAGCGATGAGTCACACGAAATGGACTGGTTCTCCGTGGAAGAAGCCGAAGAACTCTCGATGCACCACACCCAACGTCTGCGTGTGAAGCACGCCCTGGGGCAAGGTGCGCCTCACCCGGGTTGAGCGGATCGGTATGTCCACGTCGCCTGAAGCACGGCGATTCGTCACCCACCTCTCAGTCACGTTCCTTCGTCACGCTTCCTCCGTTCCTGCGCTCCTTGAGCCTGATGTAGAGAGGAAGCGGCCATGGCACGAGCCGGTGAACGGGGCGCTCCGACCTCTCGCGTGGCCCTGTTCATGGCCCCACTGCTTCGGGGGAGGGCCTCGGGGCGTGGGTGCCGTGTGCCTCGGTGCCGGTGGATCGGGAGAAACCTTGCATGGTTCGCCCATCCATCAAAGTTTCGACCCCTATCCTTTAATCGAGGACGGTTCGATGAAAGGAGAACGCCGATGGCCGCATGGGAGGAGGCGCATTGGGAGGTCATCGTCGGCTCCGAGATGCCGCGCTCCGCACGCTTTTCCGGCCCTTGGCTCGACACTCGTGTTCGCGCACCCGACCGCCCGGTCCCCGCACGTCCACAAGGCTGAGAGCGGCCGCTCCCCGGGCGTGGGGAACGGCCGCGTCAGTGGAGGGAACGGGCGCTCAGCCGGTCCGCTCCTCCTCGCCGGTGGTGAGCTCGGGCGTGGCCGGTGTTGCGAGGCCTTCGGCGACGACCGCGCGGGCCTGGCGTTCCACCGGCCGCAACTCGGCCTGCTTCTTGTTCGGCCTGATCCCGAGCTTGGTGATGTCCCGGGCGGCCGGCAGTAGACGCCCCTCCAGCGAGGCGATCGTCGCGTTGTAGTGCTCCACTGACTTGTCGAGGGAACCCCGGAGCCTTCCCAGGTGTTCGCCGACCGTGGCCAGACGATCGAAGATCTCCCGCCCCAGCTTCTGGATGGCCTCGGAGTTCTCCCGGACCTTCTCCTCCTCCCAGGACAGGGCGATGGTGCGCAGGACCGGAACCAGGACCGTCGGGGTCGCGATCATGATCCGCTTGCCCAGGGCGTACTCGTACAGGTCGGGGCGCTTGTCCAGGGCGGCCTGGAGCAGGGCCTCGTTCGGCAGGTACATCAGGACGAAGTCCGGGCTTCCGGCCACCGCCGTGAAGTACTCCTGCGAGGCGAGCCCGTCCACGTGTTTGCGGATCTGCGCGGCGTGCTCCTCCATGTACCGGTCGTGGTCGGCGTCGTCGGCCGCTTCGATGGCGTTCATGAAGGCGTCGAGCGAGACCTTGGCGTCCACCACGACCTTGCGGCCGTTGATGAGGTTGACGACCATGTCCGGCCGCTGCTTCCTCTCCTGGCCCTCGACGGTGACCTGGAGATCGAAGTCGACGTGCTCGCGCAGGTTGGCGAGCTCCACGGTCCGCTTCAGGTGCAGTTCACCCCACTGGCCGCGCACCTGGGGCTTGCGCAGCGCCCGCACCAGCGCCTCGGTCTGCTCCCGGCCCCGCGCGTTCTCCTCGGCCAGACGCTTGATCTGCTCGTCCAGGCGGGTCTCCGTGGTGGTGCGCCTGCCGTCGAACTCACGCAGGTGCCTCTCCAGCTCCTGGATCTTCTCACCGACCACCTTGGCGGTCGCTCCGAGCTTGTCCTCGGCGGTGCTGCCGAGCGTCTCCTGGGAGGACTTCAGCATCTTGGCCACGGTGGCCTCGACCTGCTCGGACTGGAGTCGGGTCTGCTCCTCGCGGACCCTCTCCAGTTCCTTGTGCGCGGAGTCGAGCGCGGCCCGCCCCTTCTCCAGTTCGGTGCGTTCGGTGCGCAACTTCTCCAGGTCGCTCTGGTGGCCGGCCAGGTCTGACCGCAGCTGTTCGACGGTCGCCGTCAGTCCCGCACGCTCCTGGTCGCGGCCGGCCAGCTCGCCCTCCAGTTCGCGGATGCGCCGGTGGTCGGCCTTCGCGGTGGCGCGCAGGCCCTCGGACTCGGCGGTGGCCTCGGCGTGCCGTCGCCGGAGGTTGTCGAGTTCGGCCTCCAAGGTCGCCATTCGACCCGCGTTGCCCTCCAGCCGGGTGCTCTGCTCGATGAGGGTGGCCTCGCGTTCGTGGTGCGCGGACCGGACCCGCTCGTGTTCCTCACGCGAGGCCTCGTGCTGCTTGCGGACCTGGTCGCGTTCTTGGATCGTGATCCGAAGGTCTGATTCCAGGCGGGCCCGGTCGTCCTTGAGAGAGCGATTTTCGGATTGGGCGCGAGCGCGGGCGAACAGATATCCGAGCACGGCGAAGAGCGCCGCCGTGGCCAGGGATGAAGCGATGATGAGCGTGGTGTTCACGGTGATTCCTCCAGGGAAGTGCGCAGGCCGGATCAACGGACCGCGAAGAGGATGGGACCACCGCGTTCCGGGAGCCGCCCGAGAAACGTGGGCGACGAGTGAAACGCGATGGCCATCACCATAGGGAATTCATAGGTCGGAATGCAGACGACTACTTGATAAGGTCGGTTATCAGACTACTTCGACAATTCCCCTATTGGTCGGGGTCAGAAGTTCTCCTGCCACTGACCGGAGCCGTGGTGCATCAGGGGTGTCCGGCTCATCCGCTGATCGCCGCTTCGTCGTGGACGCGGCGGTTCGGTGCGGGGTCGTGGCCGCTTCGTCCACTCGGGCGTACCCCCGGGAACGCAAAAACCCCTGACCTTGCGATGTTCTCGCTGGTCAGGGGCTTGAGCCTCTGGGGTGAGTGACGGGACTTGAATGCTGGTGGGGGAGTGGTTTGACCTGCGGTGATGCGAGAATCCGCAGGTAGTGGGGGAGGTGGGTGCTCGGTCGTGTCGCGTTGCCCCGCGTTCCGTAGGGAGGTGTGCACCCTCCGGGTGCGCCAGGACGGACAAGGGAATGGGCCGATTCGCGCCTTGGGCCGAACCCGGTGAGGAACGATGTTCCCGTGCGCCACTCCGTTCATCCCTCCGCGCACCCGCACGGAGTTCACCGGTCGGTGTGAGCGCTGCGCACTGAAGCGGACACCCCCCGCTCCGCGCCCCGGTGGAGCCCCGGGCACCGATACCGATCTCAGGAAGGACCGCCCTGCCATGAGCGCCTACCAGCACTACGACTTCCTCGCCCTGGACCGACCATTGGACGAGAACCAGCGCTCCAGACTGCGGGACCTGTCCACCAGGGCGACCATCACGGCGACCTCGTTCACCAACGAGTACCACTGGGGTGACTTCCGTGGTGATCCGGCACGGCTGATGCGAACCCACTTCGACGTATTCGCCTACTTCGCCGAGTGGGGGACCCGGTGGATCATGATCTCCGCCCCGAGTTCGATCCTGAGGCCCGCGGATATCAAGCCCTACCTGCTCACCGAGGCCGCGTATTCCACGACCGGGAAGGGCCGCACCGTCATATCCCTGCTCTCTCAGGACGAGGAACCCGATTTCGTCGAGTACCCAGTGGGCCTGGCGGGCATCGCCCCGGTACGCGCGGAACTGCTGGGAGGCGATCGGCGCCTGCTGTACCTCGCATGGTTGTTGTCGGTGCAGGCCGACGACGAACTCGACGATGGGGAAGTGGAACCGCCGGTCCCGGCCGGCCTGGGTGACCTGAGTGCCCCCTTGCGCGCGGTAGCGGAATTCCTGCGCATCGACTCGGACCTGCTGTCGGTGGCCGCCCAGGTCTCCCCGCCTCTGCCGACCGGAAACGATCGGCGAGGGGAGATGACCGGATGGATCGAGAACCTGCCGGTCAAGGAGAAGGACCGCCTCCTGGGGCTCGTCGTCGAAGGAGGAGCCGCCCGGGCGCGGTCCCGGATGCTTCAGGCCTTCCAAGTCCAAACGCGTGGAGGCCCGGCCATTGCCGAGGGCACGCGCACCGTTCGCGAGCTGTGGAGCGCTGCCGGGGAACTCCGGGCCCGGAGGGAGCGAGAGGAGGCCGCGCTGGAGGCCCAACGGGAACAGCGGCGCGGAGAGGAAGCCGCCGCGGCCCGGGAGGCGCGCCTGGAGGGCCTGGCCGGTCGGGGCGAAGCGGCGTGGCAGGAGGTCGAGGAGCGCATCAGCACCAAGCTCCCCGAAGAGTACGACCGGGCCGTTTCACTGCTGGCGGACCTGCACGCCCTCGCTGAACGGCAAGGGGAGCGGGACGCCTTCGCCCGGCCGCTTCGGGAGATGCGGGAACGGCACCGCCGCAAGAGCGGACTCCAGCGCCGCATGGACGAGGCCGGACTGGAAAGGTGAACCGGGTTGGCCCGAGGACGGCCCCGTTCTCGGCCCACCGGGACCGGGGAGACGGTATTTTGCCCCCATGAGCGATCACGGCGACCTTCCCCTTCCGGAAGACATCGAGAACCTGCTGCGTGCCGCCGCCTACGGTGTCGGAATCGGCTCGCCGTTCGGCTTCGGTCACTTCGAGGAAGGGCCGCGTCCGTCCCGGCGCCGTCCCCGACGGGAGGAGACGGCGACCTATCGGGTAAGGGTGGAGATCAGCGGCACGAAGCCACCGGTGTGGCGCAGGCTGGAGCTGGATTCGGACCTGTTCCTCAACGAGGTGCACACGATCCTCCAAGCCGCGTTCGGCTGGGAGGACTACCACCTGCACGGGTTCGCCAGCGGGGGCTCCTACTACAGCCGGGAGGCCGAGCTGTACCTGTGCCCGTTCGAAGCCCAGGAAGGCAAGCCCGGCATCCCCGAGGACCAGGTGCGACTGGACGAGGTCCTGGTCGAGAAGGGGGACCGGCTCTCCTACCTGTACGACTTCGGAGACGACTGGGACCACCTGATCACCCTCCAGGCCGTCCTCCCCCGGGAGGACGACGTTCCGAGAGCGAAGTGCACCGCGGGTAAGCGGGCCGCTCCGCCCGAGGACTGCGGAGGCGTTTACGGGTACGAGTTCGTCAGCGCCGCCACCGACCCCGAGCACCCGCACCACACCGAGGCACTCGCCGAGTACCGGCAGACCTACGGTCAGGCCCCCGACCCGGATCGGGCACCGGTCCCCTTCGACGTCGACGAGGTCAACGCGGCGTTGACGGCGGTGTCCGGGCCGCTGCCCGAGCAACTCCCTGGGGCGGTCGCCGACCTGCTGGAATCCGTGCCCGACCAGATGCGCGCCCGCCTGCTGGTCTTGGCGGCCAAGGCCTCCGCGCGGGAGGGAGATGAGCCGGGTCCGGCCACCGTCAAGGAGATGGTGAGGCCGTACTCGTGGCTGTTGGAGTACGTCGGTGACGATGGTGTCAAGCTCACCGGTGCCGGATACCTGCCCCCTGCCAGGGTGCGCGAAGCCGCAGCGGTGCTCGGGCTGGAGGGGAGGTGGCTCGGCAGGGCCAACCGCGAGAGCCGGACCCTCCCGGTCCTGAACCTGCGCGAATCCGCGCAGAAGGCGGGCCTGCTGCGCAAGTCCAAGGGACGGCTCCTGCTCACCAAGGCGGGGCAGGCGGTGCGTGATGACCCCCGGGCGATCTGGGACCATCTCGCCGAGCGCATGCCGCCCGCGCCCCGCGCTGAGGTCGAGCGGTGGGGGTGTCTGCTGATGTTCCTGTTCGTGGCCACGGGGAGCCGGGACGTGCCCGGGGACGTCGCGGACATCCTGACCGTGATGGGGTGGCGTGTCGGCGAGGGTATGCCGGTGGATCCCATGGCGGCTCGTGACGCCGCCTATGAAGCGTGGGTGGTGCTGGAAACCCTGGGAGGGTGGACGAAGGGCGCGTTTGGCTCTGGTTCCGCGCCGACGAAGCGGGGTGTGGCGTTCGCCCGTGCGGCGCTACGAATCTGAACTCGTGAGCGAGTCGATGTCGTGTCTTGGCGAAGGCCAAGGCGCGCCCCGAAGCTGGAGGTCTCCTCAGTTGTTTTGTGTTTTCCCAGTTCAGGATCTCAGCTCGCTGAAGTGAGTGACGGGATGGGTGGTGCTCACTCACCGGCCCAGGGCGTGGGTCCCGTGCACCCGCTGGTGCACCCCCGGACACGCAAAAGCCCCTGACCTTTGCGCTTTCGCGCCGGCCAGGGGCTTGAGCCTCTGGGGTGAGTGACGGGACTTGAACCCGCGACTTCTTGGACCACAACCAAGTGCTCTACCGACTGAGCTACACCCACCATGTGCGCCGGGCCTCTCGGCCCTGCGTACGTATGTAATCCTAGCGGACTCCGGGGAGTGCTTCGATCACTTTTCCGAGGAGGGCCGGGCGAGAGCCGCGTCACGCGCCTTGAAGCCCGTACCACCCTCGACGGTCTCGGCGGCGATGGCGCGGGCGGTCGCGGAGTCCGGGCCGGGATCGGCGACGAAGGCGGCGGCGCGGAAGTAGCGCAGCTCTCTGATGCTCTCGGTGATGTCGGCCAGCGCCCGGTGGCCGCCGTTCTTCTCCGGGCTCGCGTAGTACACGCGCGGGTACCAGCGGCGCAGCAGCTCCTTGATGGAGGAAACGTCGACCATCCGGTAGTGCAGGAACTCGTCGATGCGCTTCATGTCGCGGGCCAGGAAGGTTCGGTCGGTGGCGATGGAGTTGCCGCACAGGGGCGCCTTGCCCGGTTCGGACACGTACCGGCGGATGTGCTCCAGGACGCGGTCCTCGGCCTCCTGCAGGGTCACGCCCTTGTCGAGCTCCTCCAGCAGGCCCGAGGTGGTGTGCATGTTCCGGACGAAGTCGCCCATCCGGTCCAACGTCGACTGCGGGGGTTTGATGACGATGTCGACACCCTCGTCGAGGATGTTGAGTTCGCTGTCGGTGATGAGACAGGCCACCTCGATCAACGCGTCGTTCTCGAAGTCGAGGCCGGTCATCTCGCAGTCGATCCACACCAAGCTGTCGTTCATACCGGTCAGCTTAGGGGTTTCGGGCCGTGAATCGGACGATGCGCGGGGTGCCGGGTCCCGTGACCCGACACCCCGCGCGTTTCACCCGGAGCCGTTCGCTCCGGTCAGTCCCAGACGAACGGGTCGGACATCCCCGGAGGGTTACCGAGGTCGAAGATCGTGTACATCCAGTCCCACACGTCCCAGAACTGCAGGTAGCCCAGGGCGAGGACGACCAGGATGATCAGCGCGAGGAAGAAGCAGCCGCACCCGCAGCCACCCTTCTTTTTCCTTTTCTGCTGCGGTGGTCGACCGTACGGGTTGCCGTGCGATCCGGGCGGGGGGTTGTGACCCCACTGCGGACCACCCGGGGGAGGACCACCGGGGCCGGGAGGCCGCCCCGGACCACCGGGGGCGCCGCCCATGGGGGGCTGCCCTGGAGGCGGACCGTAACCCTGTGGGGGATGGCCGTGCGGCGGCATCGGGGGCTGCCCCGGAGGCGGGCCGAAACGCTGGGGCGGCTGGGAGTACTGCTGGTGAGGCGGCTGTCCCGGGGGTGGGCCTTGGGGCGGGTATCCCGGAGGCGGGAAGCCCGGCGGGGGGTTGTTGGGTCCGGACGGGGGACGGTGGGGAGCCTGCTGAGCACCCGAGGGGGCCTGTTGGGCGCCGGGCGGCGGCTGATGACCGGGGAAGACGCCGGGTGGTGGGGCGGCGGGGGCGTGTCCCGGCTGGGGTCCCGAGGGCGGCTGCTGGGCGCCGGGTCGGGGCCGGCCCGGGTTCTGCGGGGTCCACTCGGCGGGTGGAGCGCCCGCCGCGGACGCGCCCGCAGGCGGGGCCGGGGTACCGGGAGCTCCGGGGGCGCCGGGGGTTTCGGCCTCACCGGGTGCGCCGGGGATACCGGGCGTGCCGGGGGGAACGGGGGGAGCGTTCTTGGCGGCCTCCTCGGCGCGCTTACGCTCCTCCTCGGCCCGCTGCCGAGCCTCCTCGGCCTGCTTCTGGGCCTCGGCCTCCTTGCGAACCCGCTCTTCCTCGCGCTTCTTGGCGGCCTCTTCCTCGGCGTGGCGGCGCTGCTCCTTGCGTTCCTCGGAAAGGTCGGCCCAGCCTTCCTTGAGGTTGCCGAAGAACTTGTTGAACTTGCCGCCCTTGCCGTCCTCGGATTCGCCGGAGCCCTGTTCGACACCGCCGGAGAACATCGGGTCGTTGGGGTCGAAGACGGCGGTACCGCCGGGGGCCGGTGCCCCGGCTCCGGGGTCGAACACCGCGGTGCGCGGCGCCTCGCCGACCACGTCCGGGTTGAAGACGGCCGTGCGGGGAGCGTCACCGGCCCCGCCGGTGCCGATCTCGTCGGGGTCGAACACGGCGGTGCGCGGTGCCTGGTCGGCGCCGGCATCGTCACCGAGGTCGGCCGTTGGTGTCTCGTCGCCGGTCAGGTCCGCGGTGGGAAGCCCGTCCTCGCCGGTTCGGGGCAGGTCGGAAGGGTTGACCCGGATGGTCGCGCCGGCGTCGCCGCCCGGGGCGTCGACCGGTGCGTGGTCTCTGAAATCCTGGGCGGCGCCACCGAGGTCCGCGGTGGCCTCGTCGTCCTCGTCCCGACTCCAGGACGGGTCGATCCGCATGGTGCTCGGTTCGTCACCGACGGGCGGGGGCGGCGTGGGGGTGGCGGCCGACTCCTGCCAGGACGGGTCGATCCGGACGGTTCCCTGCTCGTCGTCGGACCCGGCGGGGGGACCGGGTGTGGGGGAGGCCTGCCGAGCCCATGAGGGGTCGATCCGCATGGTGCTCGGTTCGTCTTCGATCGGAGCGGGCGACGGTGCCGGTGAACCCAGCCGGACCGTGCCTTCCTCTTCGTCATCCGTGGGGGCGGTGCCCCCGTCCTGTCCGCCCAGGTAGGTGGTGGCGGGTTCCTCGTCGGAGCCACCGGCGCCGCTCTGGAGCTCACTCAGTGAACGGGTATGCCGCGTCCACCCCTCGCCGTTCCACCATCTGAGTGTCTGTGCGTCACCCTGCGGGTCCGCGTACCAACCCGGCTCGATAGATCCACCCATGGGCGACAGACTAAGGGGTTTTGGAGCCGTACTTAACCAGTGGTATCCGTTTCTCCGAGAAGGTGGGGAATCGGGGGTCCGAAGCCTCGCGGAAAGTGCCTAGGTGATCACCGGGAGTTGTGGTTCCTGGTGCGAGCGAGGCATCCCGGAACCCTTCGGGAACAGGGGCACCCCCTGCCCGCCGGAAGCCCCGGAACCACCACCGGAGAGCAACAGCCCCACGGAGACGGGCCCGGGGGCGGAAGCGACCGAACCCGGTACCTGGTCGTGGCCGAAGTGGCCGCCCCGGGACCAGCACCGCACCGCGGCCTCGACCGTGGCCCCGCCCCCGACGCCCCTGCGTCCGGGAGGTCCGGCCGGCCAGGTCCGGGACACACCCCAGGAGTCCAGCCACCCCAAGAGCGTGGACAGGCCCGTCATGGGGCCGTCGGTGAAGGGCCGCTCCTTCGTGCCCACCGCGGCCACCACGAGGCACACGCGCCCCTCGTCGCCGTGGTCCAGGTGGCGACCGAAGATCGTGGTGCCGCCCAGCGCCATCCCCGCGCGGCGGGTGGCGGCGAGCAGCTGGACGACCTCCCCGCTCACCGGGTTCCACACCAGGTGCGTGCTCCGGCCCTCGTGGAGCAGTCGCCGTGCCTCCTCGGCCGCCGACCACACGCCCGGATCGCTGCCGGTCACCGTCCAGACCGCTCGTGGGGCCCCGGCCCCCTTCACCGTGTGGGCGGGCCCGCCGTCGATCCTCTCGGCACCGGGCATCCACGCCTTCGCCATGGCACTCCCATTCGGTCGTACTGCTCGTCGTGCCTGGGGATCCGGGGAGAGAGGGCTTAGGGCGGCCCGGATCCAGGTCTATCCGTGGTACGCCACCGCGGGTGAGAAGTCCATAGCCCTTCGGCGTCCGGTTAGGTTCATGTCACCTTCCGTTCCGCGCACCGAACCCGCGGGACACAGACGTCCGTGGAGAACCCCGGAAGCACTATGGAGTACTGGAAGGCCCGGTAAGGGACGGTCCGGAACGGTTGTGGTCGGACCGCAACGACCGGGCTCACGTCGGGTCCGCCACCGGGCAAGACGAAGGGGCCGGTCCGCGGTCTGCACCACGGCCCGGCCCCGGACCCCGTTCGCGCCCCGAGGCGCCCGGGTCACTCCGCTTCTTCCTCGCCCTCCTCGGCGATCCGCAGCGAGAACGCCTGCAGGAAGATCTCACCGATCTCCGTCGGGTCCTCGGTCATGTACGCGGCGCCACCGGTGGCCGCGGCGATCTGCTGCAGCGGCTCCAGGTGCTGAACGTCCGGGCCGAAGGCGATCGTGATGATCGGGATCGGCCGGGAGGGGCTGGACAGCTCGTTGATCTGCTCCAGCAGTTCCTCCAGTTCCATGCCGCCGGGGTTGTCGTTGTCCCCGTCGGTGAGCATCAGGATGACGTTGGTGCTGTCCGGCTGGTAGTTGGTGGACATCTCCTGGTAGGCGGCCAGGTAGGTCTCGTACAGCGCCGTGTCGCCCTGCGGGAGCGGTTGCAGGTTCTGCAGGGACGAGCCGATCACGTCGCGGTGCGTGTTGCCGTTGTCGTCGGTGGCCTGCAGTTCCCGGACGGGGGCGAGCTCCTGGTAGTGGAGGTCGTCGTTGACGTTGGTGGAGAACTCCCACAGACCCAGCTCGGAGGTCTCGGTGAACATCTGCAGACCCTCGCCGGAGGCCGCGGCGGTCACCTGCATACGGGTCAGCCCGGTCCCGGGCACCTCGGCCAGCATCGAACCGGAGACGTCCACGATGGTCAGGACCCGCGAGTCCATCTTCATCTGGGTCCAGGACCGGGTCAGGTCGGTGATGGAACCGTCCGACGGGGCGGCCAGCTCGGTCGGCTCCCCCTCGGCGAACCCGGCGTCGGTGGACAGCACCGAGGGGTCGGATCGGCCCTCGGCGCCACGGAACCCCTCGTCGAGCAGCCGCTGCTGGGCCTCGTCGGAGCGCACCGCGGTGCGGAACACCTCGGCGGCGCGGGTGATGTCGCTGTCCTCGCTGCGCACGATGTACGGGAAGTCGAGGAAGTAGGTGCCGTCGTCCAGGTAGCCGGGCTGGGCCGGGTTGTCGCCGTGGGCGGCGTTGTACCGCCACACCGCCTGCTCCGACATCACCATGACGGGCGGGGAGCTTTCCGTGCCGCCGCTCAGCGCGAGGAACGCGGCGTCCTCGTCGGCGGAGGCGCCCTGGTGCAGGGACTGCAGGGCCGCGGTCATG
The DNA here is from genome assembly GCF_040635885.1 of Nocardiopsis sp. NPDC006832. Lineage (NCBI taxonomy): Bacteria > Bacillati > Actinomycetota > Actinomycetes > Streptosporangiales > Nocardiopsidaceae > Nocardiopsis > Nocardiopsis sp. NPDC006832. Next base: position 106,662 of record NZ_JBEYLC010000012.1, read on the forward strand.
TGCGCGTTGAAGGTGTCCGCGTCGGAGCTGGACTCCTCCAGCGCCCCCTGCAACAGGTACAGGGTGCCGAGGCCGCTGGAGCTGCGGACCGGGTCGACCACGCGGACGGTGCGACCGCTGTCCTCACCGGGGGCGGCGGTGGGGACCACGTCGGACCAGGTGGTGGGCTCTTCGTCGGCCTCCGCGAACCGGGCGAGCTCGGCCAGGACCAGCGGGGTGCGGGCGACGGAGGTGCCGGTCTCGGTGATGACGGCGTCGCCGGCCTGGCTCTGCACCAGACGGCTCCACAGCGAGGAGTCGGGGATCCACACGTCGGAGTCGGTGTCGCCCATGGTCGCGCCGGAGCCGGTGATGCCGTAGGCGACGTTGGCCGAGTCGACCTGGCGCACCTCGGCGCGCACGCAGTTGCCGTCGACGTTGTGGTCCTCGGCGTTGAAGTCGCTCGCGACGTCGGTCAGGGCGGGGCCCAGTTCGGGGCTGACCGCGATGTCCAGTTCGATGTCGGAACCGCCGCAGCCGCCCTGCTTGCCGAACATGTACACGCCCGCGACGGCGAGACCGACGACGATCACCATCGCGGCGGCCAGAGCGACGAACGCCCCGCCACGGCCACGACGGCGTCTGCTTCGGCCGGAGGGTTCTTCTGCGTATTTTCCGCGGTGACGTCCCACAGCTTTCCTCACGGGGTGGTGTACGGACGGATCTCGTACAGGGGGATGATCGGGTACGGGGATAGGGGGTACGGGTCAATCCGTACTTACCGGTTCGGCTCGGGGCGAGGCGAACTTATGAGTGTTACTGGTGGGAACCGTACTCAAAGCCTCAGACCGAGTGAATGGGGGCCGGCTCCCCGACAGGGGAGACGGGTCGTGATCCGGTGGTGGGAAACCGGGGCATATCGGCGGTCACCTTGGGGAATCCGATCGGGCCGGTTCCCCGAGGTCGCTCGGGAACCGGTCCGACCGAAACGCGATTCCGATATTCAATCGAGACCACCGGTGTCGGTGTGGCCGTTCGACTTGCCGGGTACCCGACCCGCCGACCGCCGGGTCGACCGATCAGTTGTCGCAGTTGGGCACGCACAGGCGGCGCGAGATCGAGCTGAGGAAGAAGTCGCCGATCTCCGCCGGGTCCTCGGTGACGAACGACGAACCACTCGTGGCCCGCGCGATCTGCGCCAACTCCTGCTCCTCGGCCTGGTCGCCGAAGCCGATGATGAACATCGTGACCGGACGCTCCGGGTCGAAGCGGTCCTGTAGGGCGGCCACCAGTTCGTCGTGGGAGATCTCGCTGGAACCCTCGTCCTGACCGGCGGTCAGCAGGATGACGCTGTTGATCTTGTCCTCGTGGAAGTCGTCCTGAACCTCGTCGTAGGCGGCCAGGATGTTGTCGTACAGGCGCGAGTCGCCGCCCTGTGTCTCCAGGTCCTCGGCGACCGCGCTCATCTCCTGGCGGCGCGTCACGTCCCCGTCGTCGGCCTGGCCCAAGGGGTGCATCTCCGCGGCCTCCTCACGACCGCTCTCGCCGTATCGGTCGGACATCAGCCACAGGCCCATGTCGGTCTCGTCCGGGAACAGCGACAGGCCCAGGAGCGCGGCCTGCTTGGCGACCTCGATCCGCGCGGGGCCGCCGTTGAGGTCCTCGGACATGTTCTGGGACGCGTCGGCCAGCACCAACGTGCGGCTGGGCATCGACAGCCGGTTCCAGTCGGTGACCGAGGCCAGCAGGGCGTCGCCGGTCAGCTCCTCGTGCGTGGGCGGGGCCGCCGCCTCGATGCCGGGCTGGGCGGCCAGCACCGAGGACGCCTCACCGTTCGGGTCGCGAAAACCCAGCTCGCGCAGTTGACCGCGGTAGGCGTCGGTGCCGACCACCTGGTAGAGGTCGGCGGCGGCCGACCGCAGCGCGGATTCCTCGGTGACGGTCACGTAGGGGTAGTCCAGGCCGACGGTGCCGTCCTCGACATAGTGCGCCCGCAACTCGGGCGCGGAGTCGGCGCGGCGCAGGTTGTAGGAGACCACCGCCTGTTCGGGCACCGCGATGACCGGGTCCTGCCGGTCCTGTGAGGCGGTCGAACCGGTGAACACGGTGGTCAGGTCCAACTCACCGAAGGCCGAGTCCATCTGGACCTCGCGGACGAAGTCGGTCATCGCGGTGTCGGCGTCGTCGCCGGTGCCCAGGTGTTCACGGATCGCGTGCATCACCGTCATGCCGTCGGCGCCGCGGTTGGGGTCGACCATCACCACGGGCCGGTCGGGGTCGCGTTCCCCGGGCAGCAGCATGGTCCAGTCGGCCTCGTCCTGGTCGGGCATGCCCTCGGTGCCCGGTGGGGCGGCCAGCACCACGGGGGAGCTGGCCAGCGAGGGCGGGTCGGTCTCGATGCCGTGCGCGCCGCCCGCCGACACCCGGGCCAGTTCCACCCAGGCCGAGGATTCGGGGATCCACACGTGCGGGGTGATGCTCGATTCGCCCAGCTGGTTGCCGGACAGCGCGTCCATGATCCGGTGCGGGGCGATCTCGTCGACCTGCGCGTACACGCACACGTCGCCGTAGCGGGGTTCGTCGGAGTTGAACTCAGTGGCGGCCTCGCGCAGCACGGGAGCGACGCTCTGGGTCGTGGACACCCGCAGGTAACGGGTGTCGCCGCAACCGAGGACGTTCATGCCGACGGGGACGGCGATGGCCGCGACGGCGATGAGGGCGACGACGATCGCGGTGATCCCCATCGGCGACCGCACCGCCTTGCGCGAGGTGGTGACGGCCGGGGAGGGAAGTCGATGGCGTCCAGTGGACACGGGCACTCCGGGGGTGGGACTGGTCGTCCGGCGCCCGGTCGCCCGGGGCCGGCTCGTGTGGCGGTCGCCGGGTGCGGTTCCCGGCACCCGCGGAAGGTTCGTGGGGTGAACCGTTCTCGCGCGGGCTGCGTCCTAATATGTGCGAGGACGACCGTAGGCCGCGAAACGAACGATTCCTCCCCCGGACCTTACTGGCAGGTAATGCGAGAGTGGAAGGGTGGGGGTGGTGCCGCTCACATCGGTACCGGGTCAAGGTGCTCCTTGACCGCTTCGTTACGGCGCTCCTCAAGATGTACTTCCGACTCCCCGCTACCATTGGCCCCCGGTATTCGCTTGACCGATACTTGACGTCCGATCGGCGCAAGCCCCACCAAGACGGGGCCCGGCCCGCGTGGACGCCCCCGCGACCATTCGACCCCCGAGGGTTTTGGCATGTCCCATTCGCACAGTGACCGACGGAACCGAGGCAACCTCGGCTCCATGATCCTCGCCGGTGCCTGCTGCACCGGTGCGGTGACCTACGCCGTGTTCGTGGGCCCATCGATGCTGCCGCCCCAGGACGTGGAGGCCACCAACGCGACCAGCCCCGAGGTGCTGAGCAGCGTCATCGAGCCGGACCCCGAGGAGCCCGTGCTCTCCGGCCCGATCGGAACGTTGCGGGTGCAGGTCACCGACCGACACCACGCCTGGGTACAGACGCTGGAGTGCACCGGGGACCTGGACAAGGACCCGGCGGCCTGCACCGCGATGGCCGAGGTCGCCGCCGGAATGGCCGAGGACCCCACCATCACCGAGCCCCCCGCCGAGGAGGCCGAGGAAGAGGACTCCGGGTCCGAGGGCTCCGAGAAGCCCGTGGGCCACCCGCTGTTCGCCGAGATCAGCGACGGCACCGTGTGCACCGACAAGGTCTACGGCCCCCAGCAGGCCGGTATCGAGGGCGTTTGGGAGGGGCGCGAGATCGACACCTCCCTGACCCGCCGCGGCTCCTGCGAGGAGGCCCGCTGGCAGCGCCTGATTCCCCTCACCGAACGGTTCGAGACCGAGCAGTAGGCGCGATAATCGGTGACCATGGATGTCATCAGGGTCAGTGACCCCACCGACCCGCGCCTGGCCGACTACACCCGTCTGCGCGACGTCAACCTGCGCCGTCACCTGGAGGCCGAGCACGGCCTGTTCATGGCCGAGGGCGACAAGGTGATCCGCCGCGCCGCCACCGCCGGGTACACGCCGCGCAGCTTCCTGCTGACCGAACGGCGGGCCCGGGCCCTCGACGACGTCGTGGCCACCACCGAGGCGCCGCTGTACGTCGTCAGCGAGGAGACCGCTGAACGCCTCGTCGGATTCGACCTGCACCGCGGCGCCCTGGCCGCCTACCACCGCAAGCCCCTGCCGGAGCTGGGCGAGGTGCTCGCCCAGGCGCGCGCCATCGTGGTGTTGGAGGACCTGGTCGACCACACCAACGTGTGTGGTCCCAAACTAGCCCATCCGGAACCCGCCGCCGAGCCTCGCAGACGCAGTCGGATCGCGGTGCTGGAGGGGCTCGTTGACCATACCAACGTCGGCAGCGCCTTCCGTAATGCAGCCGCCTTGGGCCTCGATGCGGTGCTGGTGTCTCCGACCTGCGCTGACCCGCTGTACCGGCGCTCGGTACGGGTCTCGATGGGCACGGTCTTCCAAGTGCCGTGGACACGGATCCCCGATTGGACAAAGGGCATTGCGGAGCTCAAGGCGGCTGGCTATATCCTGGCCGGCATGACGTTGGGGGAAGGCGCGATCACCCTCGACGAGCTGGTGGCCGAAGATCACGAGAAGCTCGCTCTCGTGTTCGGCACCGAAGGCCACGGCATCACCGCGGAGACGGATGCACTGCTCGACCGCCGGGTCACGATCCCGATGATGGGCGGAGTCGACTCGTTGAACGTGACGGCAGCCGCCGCCGTGGCGTTCTACGCGACGCGGTGATGATGCGGGAAGCCCGAGTGTCAGTGGCACCCGATATCGTAAGAGCAAACAACCCAACACCGTGATTGCGCAGTGGCGCGGAGGAGCACGACCCATGGCACCGACGACCAAAGAGGCGCAGCGAGCAGAGTTGCACAAGACGATCTGGCGCATCGCCAATGACCTGCGCGGCAGCGTCGATGGGTGGGACTTCAAGTCCTACGTGCTGGGAATGCTCTTCTACCGGTTCATTTCTGAGAACCTCACGGCGTACCTCAACAAGAACGAGCACGATGCGGGCGAGGTGTCGTTTGACTACCGGCTGGCGGCGGATTCTGACGCGGAGTTCGCTCGCGACGAGGTTGTCGCGGAGAAGGGGTTCTATATCCTGCCGTCCGACTTGTTCGCCAATGTGCGCGATCGTGCCGCGGGCGACGAGAATCTCAACGAGACGCTCGAGCGGGTCTTCAAGAACATCGAGGCGTCGGCGCTGGGTACGGACAGTGAGGACGACATCAAGGGTCTGTTCGATGATCTGGATGTCAACAGCAACAAGTTGGGCTCGACGGTCGCCAAGCGCAATCAGAAGCTGGTGAAGCTGCTCGACGCGATCGGCGACCTGCCGCTGGGGCGGTGGGAGGACAACTCGATCGACCTGTTCGGTGACGCCTACGAGTACCTGATGCAGATGTACGCCGCCAACGCCGGCAAGTCTGGTGGGGAGTACTACACGCCGCAGGAGGTCTCCGAGCTGCTGGCGCGCATCACGGTGGTCGGCAAGAAGCAGGTCAACAAGGTCTATGACCCGGCGGTGGGCTCCGGGTCGCTGCTGCTGAAGTTCGACAAGGTGCTCGGCAAGAACAACGTCCGACAGGGGTTCTACGGTCAGGAGATCAACCTGACCACGTACAACCTCGCGCGGATCAACATGTTCCTGCACGACGTTAACTACGCCGATTTCAACCTCGCCCACGGCGATACCCTGATCGATCCACAGCACTGGGATGACGAGCCGTTCGAGGCGATCGTCTCCAACCCGCCTTACTCGATCAAGTGGGACGGCGACGCTAACCCACTGCTCATCAATGATGAACGGTTCGCACCGGCAGGAGTCCTCGCGCCGAAGTCGAAGGCCGACCTCGCGTTCACGATGCACATGCTCAGCTGGTTGGCGGTGAACGGCACGGCGGCGATCGTTGAGTTCCCTGGCGTGCTGTACCGCGGGGGAGCGGAGAGGAAGATCCGCCAGTACCTCGTCGACAACAACTACGTCGACGCTGTCATCCAGCTTCCGCCGGACCTGTTCTTTGGCACGACGATCGCGACCTGCATCCTCGTGCTGAAGAAGTCGAAGAAGACCAGTGACGTGCTGTTCATCGATGCGTCGGCCGAGTTCAAGCGCGTTGGTAACAAGAACAAGCTGCTCGAGGAGCACCAAGCGAGGATCCTCGACGCATTCACGACTCGCGAGCCCCAGGACCACTTCGCCACCATCGTGGGCAACGAAGACATCGCGGCGAATGACTACAACATCGCGGTGTCATCGTACGTGGAGGCGGAGGATACCCGCGAGGAGGTCGACATCGTCGAGCTGAACGCCGAGATCGCGCGCATCGTGGCTCGCCAAGCGGAGCTGCGGACAGCGATCGACGAGATCGTGGCCGATCTGGAGGACTCCAAGTGAGCCGCATCGACGAGCTCATTCAGGCGCTGTGCCCGGAGGGGGTAGAGTACGCCAAGATTGGTGTGCTCGCGCAGGTCGGAACTGGTAGTAGCGACCGCAAGGACGCTATTTACGGCGGAAATTACCCGTTCTACGTCCGCTCGAAGGACGTCATGCGCATCGACTCGTATGAGTTCGACGAAGAAGCACTGATTATCCCTGGCGAGGGCGGCATTGGTGAGATTTTCCACTACGTTAATGGCAAGTATGCATTGCACCAGCGTGCATATCGGATTCACTTCACAGACCCTCGTGTGCATCCCAGATTTGCCTATTTCTACTTCTTGACATATTTCAAGAGATTTATCGTCCAGAAGGCCGTCAGTGCAACTGTGACCTCGATCAGGAAGCCGATGATTACGGACTTTCCATTCCCGGTGCCGCCTCTCGAAGTGCAGCGCGAGATCGTGCGAGTACTGGATAAGTTCACTCAGCTGGAAGCGGAGCTGGAAGCGGAGCTGGAAGCGCGGCGCGTCCAGTACGAGCACTATCGGCGAGAATTGCTGAGCGGTGGTGAAGCTGCGAGCGGCCGAATAATTCCGTTGGGCGAGATCTTCGAAATGCGCGCTGGCACGCACATTAAGGCGGCAGAGATTTCTGATGAGCCGACCGAAGAGAAGCCGTACCCTTGCTACGGCGGGAACGGCCTTCGCGGATATGTGAGCTCGTACAACTACGACGAGAGCGTTATCTTCGTTGGCCGCCAAGGGGCGCTTTGCGGCAACGTGCACCGTGCCGAGGGAAAGATCTATGCGACCGAGCACGCGGTCGTTGTGACCCCGAAGGTGGCGGTCGACATGTCTTGGGCGTTCCACAAACTCACCGAGATGGACCTCAACCAGTACAAGACGAAGTCTGCGCAGCCCGGGCTCGCTGTTGGACGTGTCAAGCAAGTCGAAGCTCAATACGTTCCGATCGTCGATCAGCGTCGTCATGGAGAGGTGCTCGACAAGCTCGACACCCTTGTCAGTGACATCAGTATTGGTCTCCCGGGCGAGCTCGTTGCCCGTCGTAAGCAGTACGAGTACTACCGTGACCGCCTGTTGACGTTCAAGGAGCTGCCGGCATGAGCGTTGCACCGGCACGCGGCTACGATCCGATCGCTGTCTCGTCGGAGAGCACGGTTGTCGCTGAGTATGTTCACGATCCGTCGCGGGCCGATGCGTATCAGTCGGAGTCTGCACTCGAGAAGGAGGTGATTCGGCTCCTCGAGGGGCAGGCGTACGACTACCTGCCGATCACCTCCGAAGCGGAGCTGGTTGCCAACCTCCGCATGCAACTCGAGAAGGTCAACACGATGACCTTCTCGGATGCCGAGTGGGAGCAGTTCTACACGACGAAGATCGCAGGTGCCAACGACGGCATCATCGAGAAGACGGTGCGGGTCCAGGAGGACCACGTCCAGATCCTCAGGCGTGACGACGGGTCGACGAAGAACATCGCGCTGGTTGACAAGACGAATATCCACAACAATCGGCTGCAGGTCATCAACCAGTACGAGATCGGGCGCGGCGAGGGTGACACTGGCGAGGGCGGGGCGAAGTACGCCAACCGGTACGACGTGACCGTGCTCGTCAACGGGCTGCCGATGGTGCACATCGAGCTGAAGCGTCGCGGCGTGGATATCCGCGAGGCGTTCAACCAGATCAACCGGTACCAGCGCGACAGCTTCTGGGTCGGGTCGGGCCTGTTCGAGTACGTGCAATTGTTCGTGATCAGCAACGGCACGCTCACGAAGTACTACTCCAACAGCACTCGCAACAGGCACCTGGCCGAGCAGAAGAAATTTGGCGGTGCTGGCAAGGGCAGGAAGACGAGCAACTCGTTCGAGTTCACCAGCTGGTGGGCCGATGCGAACAACCAGCCGATCACCGAACTCACGGCGTTCGTGAAGACCTTCTTTGCGAAGCACTCGCTGTTGAACATCCTGACGAAGTACTGCGTGCTCACCGCGGATCGGGACCTGCTGGTGATGCGGCCGTACCAGATCG